>NZ_JBMFOX010000003.1:0-72959 GCF_049969415.1 Hadarchaeum sp. (SeqCode) | reverse complement strand
ATGTTACTCTCGGCTATCGCGCGGTAGACGATGTCCCTGACGGTGATGACACCGACAATTTTTCCGTCTTTCAAAACAGGCATTCGCCTAACTCCGGATTTCAAGAACTTCGCGGCGGCCTCCTCCAGATTTTCCTCAGGAGTAACTGTGGGCACATCTCGATCGACCAGCATCGCCAGCTGGTCCTCGTCCGGATGCTCAAAGAGCTTGCGCAGCGTGACCATTCCGACCAGCTCTTCGGTTCCGCGCTTGACCGCTGGGATGGCGCTAACGCCAAGCTTACGGAGCAACTCCAAGGCATCCGAGCGCGACCCGGGAACTTCTACCCACTTGACCTCTTTGGTCATTACATCCTTTACCTTCATGATCTCGCTTCCAGATTCAACATCATTCACTGGCGTCTTATCGAATTTGTTTAGGCTTATCAGCTTATAATTATTTTGCCGTTAAAATAAATGGCCCTTAAGTTATCGGCGCGGGCCCGGTTGACCAATCCGGCGTAAACGTCACTGAGGCACAGAAGGTTGCTCTTCTTGGCCAAAACTAAAAAGGTGGCTTTCTCTCCCTCCGCCACGGGGCCCCAAGGCATTTTGAAGAGACTGAGGGGTCTCACCGTGGCCGCGGCAAGCAGCGTCTTGGCTTCATCGGATCCGGCAGCATCATCGTTGCGGCGAAGGCACCTCCAAGCGAAGGAAATCTCATCGAACATGTCCGGCTGACATACCATGGCGTTGTCGGTGCCGAAAAAGAACTCGAGGCCCGTCTCCAAAACGAGGTCAATTGGCGGCACCCCGACCCCGAGCAAGCTGTTGGCTCGGGGGCACAGAACCACCGGGATGTTGTTCGCCTTTAAATCCAAAAGCTCTGCTCTGCTGCAGTGGGTGGCATGAACGACGAAGGAACACTTGAGCTTGATTGCCTGTTCCGCCTCACTCCGGTGATGCTTTTTTCTGAAGGCCCGCATCTCCCTGACATTCTCGGCCACATGGGCTGAGAAAAACTTGCCCCTTTTATGCGCGGCCGCGGAGGCCTCCTCCAAGACATTTTTGGGAAATGCATCAAGGCTAGGGATTCCCAAGCCATCGGATATCGACAGCAACTCTGGCATCTCCTCAACTTTTAAGAACCGTCCCAAAATGATCGAAATCAGCGGTGGTCGCGTGATTTCTCTAAGAAAGTTCACACCTTGAACCCCTCCTTCCCGGAAATCACAGTGGGCAAGGGTCCCCGTGGCCAACATGTCCTGAAGCGTGACCCGGGTGGCCTGCGTCATCCGATCCAGCGGACTGTTCTCTAGGGCCCGGAACTTCGCCCCTCGCGGCCCCACCACCTGGGGCTGACTTTTGCCGAGGTAGAGTTCCTTGGCGACCGCGTCCACCACATGCGTGTGGGCATTGATGAATGGCGGCATGATGAAGCCGCCGTTTAAATTCACCGCCCGTTTCTGCGGGGAGCCCTCGGAAATCTCCCTAATTACTCCGTCCTCAATCACCAAGTAGCCCCGCGTTATTTCGAGATCTTCGCCTTCCAGAATCACGGCATTGGACAATATTTCCCGTGGCAATCTAACCACCCCCCACCAGCGACTTTATCGGCGCTCCTCTTATCATTATGACTTCGATATTTTTTTACCCAGCCAAGGTGGTGGACATCCAAATTCCTTGGTTGCCTCGACCAAGGCGCTGATGTGCTCGGTGGGTGTTTCCAGCCAGAAATCACATCCCGGGGACACCATGTCAACGCCTTCATCGATGACCCGCTTAACTGCCGCCCTTATCTTTTCCACCGGTCCCAAGTGGACTACCCAATAGGCGGGTATATTGCCAATGATGGGAAAACCGGCTCTGACCCGCTCAACCGCTTTTCTGGCCTCGGCGATCGGGGTTCGTTCGTCCACCGCGATGGCGCTGGCGCCGCACTGCACCATTTTATCCGCAATTCTCAACGCCGAGCCACAGATGTTCAGAACTGTAGGGACCCGCAGCCGGCCGATAATTTTTTTCAGATAGGGCTTGACGAACTCATCAAAATGGTCGGGAGAGATGTTGTCGTTGGAGGCCCCCATCTCGTGAAGGGTGATCAGGTCAGCCCCGGCCTCCTGATAAAGCTCTGCGATCTCGATGTAGACGTCTAAAACGGCGTTACAAAGGCTGTGGATTTTTCCCGGCTCCTTAATCAAGCACTTTAAAAAGGAGATGGTGTCGACTAGGTAACTGCTCAGGCTGGTAAAGGGCGGCACCAGATAGGCGTTTACCGGAACTTTACCGCCGAAATCGGCTTTGAGCATTTTGATCGCCTCGGTTATCACCGGTATCGTCCCCGCCTTAGCCACATCCTCGGGAAATCGGAGGTCCGAAGGTTCCTTCACGAGAAATTCCCTTATCGAGGGCCAACTGATCTCATCCTCATGATAGTTGATCACGGCGCCCAGGACCTCTGCCTCGACAACGGTGGAAAAAGGAACGGTGACGTTGTCCAATCCGCAAAGCCTGTGGGCGGCCGAGGAGAGCTTGGCCATTTTTACCGGATCCCTGTGAGCGGCGGGCCAGAGGGAATCGGTTGCCCTCATGAAATCGATGGTGGCAACGCTAGAAAAATTGACGCAGGGGATTCTATCGACTTCCTTTTTTCCCTGCAGAATTTTCATCACCACTTCGTAAGAGTTCATCATGACTCACCGGCAACCATGAAACCTCGGCTTAAACGTTTAAAAAACTAAATAGTGATACCTGTTATCATCGCTGATGTCCATGAGGATTGTTGTATACCATGCCCGGGAATGCGACCCGAAAAGGTGCACGGCGCTCCGCTTGGGCAGGTCGGGCAAAGTCGAAATTGTTTTTGGGTTTGAGGATCTGCCCCGGGGCGGGGTGCTGCTAAACCCCCTCGCCGAAAAAGCCCTCTCAAAAGAAGACGCCGAGGCGGCAGGAAGGTATGGGTTAATCGCCTTTGACTGCTCCTGGAAAAAAATCAATCAGATCACGAAGGTTAAAAATTGGTTCCGGTCAAGAAGTCTTCCCTACCTTATCGCGGCCAATCCCACCCACTATGGGAAACCAACTATCCTCAGTACTGCCGAAGCTCTATCCGCCGCCCTCTTCATCCTAGGTGAGAAGGAGAGGGCTCAAGAAATCCTCGCGCAATTCAAATGGGGGCCTGTCTTTCTAGAACTAAATCGAGACCCACTGGAGGCTTATAATACGGCCAAAGACAGCGCCGAAATCATTGAGGCCCAAAAACAATTCATTCCTCAGGATTAATCCTTTGGCTAAATTGCTGTGGAATTTTTACGCCCCAAACCTTTTTTCATCTGGCCGGGTTAGGTTGCCCAAGCTGAATGTCACAAATTTAATCAAACATCCCCCGCCCTCAAAAAGGATTTAAGAGGATATAACCGAGATAAGAAAACGGGTTTGATATGCCGCGGGACGAAGAAAGAATGCCGCCGACGGGAGCCGGACTGATAAGGTATTTTCAGGAAGAGGGCAGCGGAGTAAAGATCTCACCAAAAAGTGTGTTGATCTTCACTGCGGCGGTAATAATTTTTGTCATTCTGCTTCATATCGCTGGCGCTGGTTTTCTCGGCTTTTAAGTTCGCATTGTTTCGGCGATTCTCTCCAGTCTGGCTATCCTTTCTTGGGTCGGAGGATGCGTCGAGAAGAGGTTCGCAATGCCGGTCCCCCGGAACGGGTTGACGATGAAGAGGTGCGCCGTTGAAGGATTACCCTGCCTGAGCGGGCTGTTTTTAGCCGCTGTTTCCAGCTTCCTCAGCGCATTTGCCAGAGAGAGCGGCTTTCGGGAAATCTTGGCTCCATCCTCGTCCGCCGCATATTCGCGTCCCCTTGAGATGGACAGCCTGACCAACGTGGCGGCAAAAGGCACAATCAAGAGCAACAACAAGGCCAACAGCCCGCCCCCACTATCCCGGTCCCTCCGGCCGCTGAACATCGTGAAGTAGGTGACGTAGGTTATCACTGCCCCGATTATCGCGGCCATCGTGTTCACCAGCATGTCGTGGTTCTTGATGTGGGACAGCTCATGCCCCAAAACTCCCTCCAGCTCGTCATCGTTCAAGAGGTTCAGGGCTCCCCGGGTAACGGCAACGACCGCATGGGAGGGCGATCTTCCGGTGGCAAAGGCGTTAGGAACATCAACCGGAACAATGGCCACTTTCGGTTTGGGCAGGCCGGCGTTGGCAGCCAAACGCTCGACCATGGCATGCAGTTCCGGTTGCTCGGCCTCGCCGACCAGCTTGGCCCGGTAAATGCTGAGCACCCACCTGTCGGCATACCAGTACATCGAGAGGTTCATGATAATCGAAAGCACGACGAAGAAGCCTAAGGTCTGGGCCATCGGGATGCCGGTCAAGTAGCTCGCCGCGACGCCGACAAGCAGCAACATCGTGGTGAGCAGTCCCATCAGCAGCGCAGTCCTCGTTAACCCGCTCATGTTATCCCTTATCAATTAACTATCAAAAATCTGTATATATAATTTAAGTCACCTTAAAATGCTCCTCGAGCCAATCAATTTTACCCGGCCTCGCCACGGCCTTTCCCTCCAGAACCCGCTGAAAGTGCTCCACGGCCTCCTCAGGGGTGAGATCCGTGGTGTCTATCTCGTGCACTTTATCAATGCCGTGCGACTCCACCGCTTCCCAGAGAATTATGTCTAAGGCCTCGGCATCCACGTTTTCTTTAATCTTCTTCTCCGGATATTTCCTCTCTCGCAACCTGAGCTCCAGCACCTTGGGGCGAGTCCTCAACACGACAACGTGGTCAACGACTTTTTTTGGGAGCAGGTGTGCCAACAGTCCTTCCACCACCACCATCCCTTGCAGCTCTCGAAGCTTCTTGACAAAGCACCGGCGCAGCCTAGGAATGTCTACCGACTTGGTGCCGTCGGGGTCGAGGGAATAAATCTTGTGCTCTTCGATAAGATCATTAAGCCTCAGTAGCCTCGCCCGGAGCCTCTCGGCCAGAATTCTGGAGAAGGTCGACTTTCCCGTCCCCGGAGTCCCGCTGACCGCGATGACCAAGCGCCTCAAATTACCGCCTCAGAGCTTTTCCGAACGCAGGTCGATGACGTCCTCAACTTCGCTCCCCGTCGAGATGAGGGTCACGGGCACTCCGAGCTCCGCTTCAATTTTGCTAACGTAATCTTGAGCCTCCTGAGGCAGATCGTTCCACCTTCGCACCTTGGCCGCTCCCTTGAACATCCGGTCGATATTGGTTACTGTCAGCTGGGTGGCTCCGTTTATCATGACGGCGCGCTTGGCGAGGTCGAAGTCAAACAGCCCAATCCTCCGACGCCTCCCTGTGACCGTTCCAAACTCGACTATTCCCAACTCCTCGGCCTTATCCGGTGAAATTTCAGTGGGAAATGGTCCAAGGCCGACCCGGCTGGTGTAAGCCTTGAAAACCAGCATAACCTCATCCACCTTGGTGGGTCCAACGCCGACATCGGCGGCAAGGGTCGCGGCCGAGGTGTCCTTGCTGGTGACGTAGGGGTAGGTGCCGTGGATCAGGGACAACCCAAAGCCTTGGGATCCCTCGACAAAGACGAGTTCGCCGCGATCTATTGCCTCATTCAATTCCAACGGAACGTCGGCGAGAAAGGGCCTAAGTTCTGGTACCTCCTCGGCGAGCTTGGCGACGCGGCTCACGCGGGCCACGTTAGCGGGACCACAACCCGTTCCCGTGGTGCCTATCTTCCCCTGCAGATGTTCTGACTTCCGGTCCTGTTCGATGTGGGAGGACTCAATGACCGTGCACTTCCGGTCAACTCCAAATCTCCCTGCCGTCCCGGTCAGCTCCAGCTCCTTCAGGACCACCTCTGGATTGACCAGCACCCCGGGACCGATCAGCAGCCGGGCGCCTTCGTAGACAAAGCCTGATGGAATCTGTCTCAACCCGAATGTCCTGCCTTGATAATTAACCGTGTGCCCGGCGTTAGGACCAACTCCGGCTCGGGCGATGATTCTGGGCTTGTCCGCAAGCGCAAGGTAGGCCACGATCTTACCCTTACCCTCATCACCCCACTGCCCACCGGCGATTATCATACAGGGCAAGCTTCCACCTCTGCACACTTGGCGGACATTGCTTAAATTCCTGTCGCGAAATCGGATTCACAAAAATATTTACCCTTAATTTATGATACTTATTCTAATGAAAGCCAAGGCCCTCTATGACCTGATGAGGCTCGACCACGGTGTGATGCTATTCGTGGCAGTTCTCATCGGTGCCCTGATCGCCAACAGCGGTACTTTTCCCGACCCAGCCAAGTTAATCTTTTCTTTCCTAACCGCCCTGCTGCTTGAGGCCAGCACCTTCGCGCTCAACGACTACCTTGACTTGGAAATTGACCGAAGGAACCGGAGGATGGATCGACCTCTGGTGCGTGGGGATTTGGACCCGCGGACAGCCCTTGCCGCCTTTTACCTGCTCTTCCCCTTAGGTATTTTATTTTCCTTTCTAGTCAACCTTCAGTGCTTTATCATCGCCGCCGTTACCGGAGCGTTCGCCATTCTATATGATCTGCGGCTGAAAAAGGCGAAGGTCATCGGCAATTTATACATAGCTTACATTATGGCGGTCCCTTTTATTTTCGGCGCCGCGGTCGTCTCACCGGAAATACCATCTACAGTATTGGTTTTGGCTCTTATCGCCTTTCTCTCTGGGGAAGGACGGGAAATTATGAAAGACATCATGGACATTGACGGAGATCGATCGCAGGGGGTCCAATCTCTACCCCTCCACATCGGCGAGAGAAACGCCCGCCGAGTGGCAGCACTATTTTACCTCATCGCGGCCCTGCTGAGCTTCATTCCCTTCGCCCTACTGGAAGCTACACCATACTACGGCAACTTTGCCTACCTCTTCCTTGTCTGCCTAGCCGACGCCCTCTTTTTAATTACGGCGGCGGACATTGCTCTCAGGGAAAATCCACCGCTGGCAAGATACCGCAAGCTGACGCTAATCTCGACAGCCCTAGGGCTCCTCGCCTTCTTAATCGGTGCCTTTCCCTTGGGGTGAAATGATGGTAAGCAGCGATATTGTGGGGATTTTATTTGTCTACGGCTACGTCGGCTTTCTAATCTTCCTCACGGAAAAGATTCTGGCCCGGTATCCGTCAGTGAGCCGAAAGATTCTTCACATCATGGTCGGCAACATCGTCTTCATCCTGCCCATCTTTCAGACCCGAGAAGCGATGGTCTTCGGCGCCGCCGCCCCCTTCATCGTGCTCACTTTTCTCATCAGCCCGCGCTCACCCATCAAAAGCAAAAGCCTAGTCTCCAAGGCGGGCCACGGCTTGGGGCTGGTCTACTACGCCATCTCCTGGACGGTGCTCGCCTACCTGTTCTTCGAACATCTCTGGGTGGTCGGCGTGGGCATACTGGCGATGTCCTACGGTGACGGTTTTGCCTCAATTTTCGGCGTCCGTTTCGGCAGACACGCCTTTCAGATTCTCCGCGACAAAAAGAGCCTTGAGGGGTCACTGGCCATGTTCTCCGTGACTCTGCCCATGCTGCTGGTCAACGCCGTCTTTTATTCCCTGCCGATAACCCTGCGGTTGGCTACTGTCCTAGTCCTAATCTGCTTCGTCGCCACCGTCATCGAAATGATAACGCCCCGGGGCCTAGACAACCTAACCGTGCCCCTAATCGCCGCAGCGCTTTGCTGGTATCTGGTCGTCATCTGAGGTGGTAGTGATGCGCTTCATCGTGGTCGACGGATTGGACGGGTCGGGGAAGGACACCCATGCCGGGATCATCCGGAGGAAATATGAGCGAAGAGGAGAAAGGGTCGTCGTCAGGTCCCATCCCTCTGAGGACAACTGGTTCGGCAGAATGGCCAAGCGGGCGCTGTTGACCGGCGGCAAGTCAGACCGAGTCAAGGCCTCATTTTTCTACGCCCTCGACGTCATCCGGTCGCTGTTCAAATACTATAACCGAAACTGCGACACCCTGATTATGGTGAGATACCTCATGGGCACCGCCTACCTGCCCTCCCCGCTGGACAGGCTGGCCTATAAATTCTTTAAAACGCTGTTGCCCACCTCCAAATTCATGTTCTTTTTGGATGTCTCCCTCGAGGAATGTCTGCGGCGTTTAAACGATCGAAGAGATCGCGAGATGTTCGAAACGCCTGAGGAAATAATAAAATTGAGAAAAAAAGCCTTAAATCTGGCAAAAGATGGCTGGCACATTTTGAATACCGATTTACCGCCAGAAAAAGTCGCTGCAGATATTGAAAAAATTTTAGACTCTTTTTAACGTCATTTTATCTGATTTGGTTGTTTTTCCGTCTAAAAGAAATTATCGAGTATGTAAAAACTAAATCTTTTTTCTGCTAAATTTACCAACAAAACATCGGTAAAATCAAAATTTTAAAATTATTTGCCCTAAACCTGACGATACCTCTTTAATGCTGTAAAACAAAACATATTTTAATCGAAAAACGCTTTACGGGTCAATCTCCATCAGATAGCTTTAAATAGTGCCTTAAATAAAGAAAATTTGCTCTTAAATGGCTGGAATAAACTGAGGAGGTAGAAAAATGGTGGAATTGCCAATAGCGGCGATAGATCGGGTTATAAGGAAGGCTGGGGCCAAGCGTGTGAGCGAGGATGCCGCGATTGCGCTCGCCGAGGTCTTGGAGGAGCGGGCGATACAGATTGCCGGTGAAGCGGCGAAACTCGCCGAACACGCAGGAAGGAGAACGGTGCGGGACGTGGACATCCGGCTGGCCGCCAAGCGCGTATAATTTAAATGCCATCAGCCCAACTCAAGCAGGGGTTAAGGTGGAGGAAAACAGCCCATCTGTAAGTGAGATGCCGCGCATTCACGATATCTTCGAAGTTCCCAAGATAAAGTCGGTGCGGGCAATTTCAAAAATCAACAAGACCTTGGACATCACCGAGGTCCTGAAGCGGCTCCCCAACGTCAAGTCCATCACCACCTCCAAGAAGACTGTGGTAAAATTCACCCTCAAACGGGGCAACTACCTGCTGCTGTTCCCGAATGGCTACATCGAGATCCACGCGGCTGAGGAAGGGGCCATTCGCGAGATTCTTTCGGCTTTTCGTGAGGAACTGTTCAAGGCGGGACTTATCTAGCGGGTATTTTCATGAACCCCATGATCCGCGGCGCCAAAATTGTGGTCGACACCTGCCTGAGGATTCGAAGGGGAGAAACTGTCCTTATCGTTACCGACCCGCCTAAAATGAAAATCGCGGAAACAATTGCGGATGTTGCCCGGGAGCGCGGGACGGCGGTGACGTTAATCTGCATGCCGGTTGGTCAACGACACGGACAGGAACCGCCTGAACCGGTGGCGCTCGCGATGACCTATTTTGACGTGGTCATTGCACCCACCACTTATTCCATTACCCATACCCAGGCGCGCAAGAGGGCCTGCGCAGCCGGGGCCAGGGTGGCCACCATGCCGGGCATCACCGAGGAGATGATGCAGCAAGGGGCTATGCTGGCCGACTATCAGGAAGTGGCCCGGCTGACTAAAAAGGTCGCCGCTCTCCTCGACCGGGCTTCAGAAGTCGAGGTCACTACAGAGGCCGGTACTGAACTCAGCTTCAGCATTAAGGGAAGGAAGACCCATCCCGACACCGGCCTCTTCCACCGACCGGGAGATTTCGGCAATCTTCCGGCGGGGGAGGCCTTCATCGCCCCAGTGGAGGGAACCGGAGAGGGAAGGGTGGTCGTCGACGGCTCCATCATCGACACCACCACCGGGAGAACTGAAATCATCATCGAGAAGGGAATGGCCAAAAAAATATCCGGGTCCGCCGCCAGAAAACTGACGAAAATGCTGGACGAGGCCGGACCAAAGGCACGGAACCTGGCTGAATTCGGCGTCGGCACCAACTCCAAGGCTCGATTGATTGGACAGGTCTTGGAGGACGAAAAGGTGCTCGGAACCTGCCACGTGGCGCTCGGGGACAACTCCACCTTCGGCGGCCGGGTGAAGGCGGGCATTCACATCGACGGTATCTTCAAGAACCCCACCGTCACGCTGGACGGAAAACTGCTGATGGAAACGGGCCGACTGCTGGTCTAATTACTCAACCGTGACCGACTTGGCCAGCGACCTGGGCCGGTCAGGATCCTGACCTCTAGCCACGGTGATGTGGTAGGCGAGCAGCTGCAGCGGGATGATAAAGAGTAGCGGGCTGAACAGCTCCTCCGTGTGCGGGATGGAAATCAACTCATCAACGTGACCCTCAAGATCCTTGCCGTTGTCGGCGATGGCGACCACATGGGCTCCCCGTGCCTTTACCTCTTCAACGTTACTGACTATTTTTACCCGGCTCCCTCCTGGCGGTACCACCGCAATCACCGGGGTTCCTTCCTCAATTAACGCCAGCGTCCCGTGCTTGAGCTCTCCCGCCGGCATGCCCTCGGAATGAATATAGGTTATTTCCTTGAGCTTCAGCGCCCCCTCCAGAACCAGCGGGTAGCCGATGCCGCGGCCGATGAGATAGATGTGCTCGGCGCGGAGAAGACGGCTAGCCAGCCTCCTCACTCTCGGGTCGAGTTCTGCCAAATTCTTCCGCATAATCTCGGGCAGGGACTTCAACCCGGAGGCCAGTCGGCGGCACCGCGGCCCCGAGCGACCCCGCGCCGCGGCAACCTCGACGGCGAGCCGAAGCAGATAGGCGACCTGGGCGGCGAAGGTCTTCGTCGCCACCACGCTGACCTCGGGACCCGCATGGGTGCAGCAGACGAGGTCGCTCATCCTAGTTATCGAGCTACCGACCACGTTAGTCAGACAGGCCACGCGCGCCCCGGCAGCCCTGGCCGCCTCAACCGCCTTCAGCGTGTCGGCCGTCTCGCCTGATTGGGTGATGGCCAGCACCGCCGTTTTGCCGTCGACGCTGCCGATCTCGCCGAACTCGGACGAAATCACCACCTCGACCGGGAAACCGGCCAGCTTGGCCAAAGCATATTTCGCCACCAGCGCGGCATGGTAGGAGGTGCCACAGGCGACGAAATAAACCCGCCGGGCGTTGGTGAGGAATTTAGCCAGCCTCCTCAGCTCCTCCGGCGGTGCCCGCAGGGTGTCTTGGACCGCCTCGGGCTGCTGAAAGATCTCCTTTAGGGTAAAGTGGGGATAGCCGCCCTTCTCCGCCATCTCCGCCGTCCACTTGACCACCATCGGCTCCCTCCTGACCTCAGCGCCGGAGCCGAACTTCCGAATCACGACGCGATCCGAGGTCAGGACCGCCATCTCGCCGTTCTCCAAAATCAGCACGCGGTTGGTGTGCTGGAGCATTGCGGGGATGTCGGAGGCCAAAAAGATCTCCCCGCTGCCGAGCCCGAGAATCAGGGGGCTATCTTGGCGGACCGCGATTATCTTATCGGGTTCCTCGGCGCTGATGACCGCCAGCGCGAAACTTCCCCGCAGCCTCCTAGCCGCCCGCCTGACGCTCTCCTCCAGATTCCCGCCCTTGTTGAGGAAAAAGGAAATCAAGTGAGGAACAACCTCGGTATCCGTCTTGGAGACGAAACGAAAACCATGGTCCTGAAGGAATTTTTTTATCTCCAAATAGTTCTCGATAATTCCGTTGTGAACCACGGCAATTTTACCCGCGTTGTCAACATGAGGGTGGGCGTTGACCTGAGAGGGTTCGCCGTGAGTCGCCCAGCGCGTGTGCCCCACGCCCACTTTGCCCGGCATCTCCACAAGCTTCAGCTTCCGATCAATGTCGGCAATCCTGCCCCGATCTTTCCTGACGACCAATCTTCCTGATACCGTGGCCATCCCGGCGGAATCATAGCCCCGGTACTCCAGACGCCTGAGCGCCTCCAGTAGTATCGGCGCCGCTGGCCGGTTGCCGACATAACCCACGATGCCGCACATCCGACTACCCAAGTATGCTGGTGACTATAAATTAAAATAAACGCGGGTAGCTCAGGTGTTGAGGAAATTTTCAATCTCCTTTCTCAAAAGCTCATGGACCAATCTTCCGTCGGCCCTTCCCCTGACCTTGGCCATCAGAAGGCCCATGAGCGGGTCAACGGCATTCATCCCTCTCTCCTGAACCAGCTTCCGATTCTCGGCGACGGTCGCGGCGACCAGCCTTTCCAATTCCTCGGGGCTGAGCCGGGAGAGCCCGAGCCTCTCCACTGCCTCCGGAACGCCAAGGCCCTGCGCCGCCAGCCTGAGCACCTCGGGGACAGCCTCCTTGGCCAGCTTTCCGTCCGCCACCCACCGGAACATCTCCAGCAGCAGCTCCTTGGTTATCCCCTCGACTTTGATCCCCTCGCGGCGCAGGCTGACGAGGGTCTCCTCCAGAGTTGCCGCCACCAAGGTCGGGTCGGCATTTGTCTCTGCTACCAGCTCCTCAAACAAGCTCAGGTTCTCGGAAAGGCTCAGCCGCTCGGCCAAGTTCTGGCTCAGCCGGTATTTTTCCACGAGCCTGCCCCGCGTCCTCTCCGGCAGCTCGGGGAGCTGGCCCCTGATTTTTTTAATCCTGGTTCGGGTTATCGGGATGGGCGGGATGTCCGTCTCGGGATACATGCGACTGGCCCCGGGCAGGGGACGCATGAACTCGGTGTTGCCATCTTCCAAAGCCCGACGCGTTTCCTCGGGAACTCCGGCCAGCGCCTCATTGGCCCGATCCGCTACCGCCTCGAGAGCTGCCACCGCTTTCTCTCTCCGCTCTGCGACCAGCACCACGGCGTCCAGTTCTCCGGCACCTAGCTTCTGCCTCACTTGGGCTACTTCCTCGGCGGAGATGCCGTAGCCGGGAAGTTCGTCAGTGTGAAAGATTCCACCGACCTTGCCGTAGGTCTTGGCCCGGTCAGACAGCTCGGTTCCAAACCTTCGCCCGGGCTGAAGCTCCCTGCCGAGGAGACCGGCGAACTTCTCCAGCTTCAACGCCAGCACCGAACCTCCCGCCGCCAGTGCCCTCTGAATCAGCTTGGAACCGGTTTTCGAGAAGAACTCCGTGACCTCGACTATTCTTTTCTCCGCTCCCCTCGCGCCGCGCCGCTTCAGCTCCTCACGAATCTCAAGAAGCGCCAGCTGCCGCTGCACCTCCCGCTCGATCACGGTGGTGATGAGGCCCAGCTCCTGCACCCCCTTGATCTCCTGGCGGGCACCACCGGCGATGGAGATGTTGATGTCCTGCCGGATGGTCCCCAGACCACGTTTCACCCGACCGGTGGCGCGAAGCAACTGCCCGATGTAAAGCGCCGCCTTGGCCGGATTTTCCGGGTCAGTAAAGTCCGGTCCGGTGGCAATCTCGATGAGCGGAATTCCAAGCCGGTCCAAACGGTATTCCACCACCTCGCCGTTCTCACCCACCTTCCTAGCGGCATCCTCCTCCAAGCATATCGTCGGGATGTCGATTTTCCTGCCGTCGATCATGAGGCTGCCATCGGTGGCCACAAGCATCGTCCGCTGGAAGCCGCAGGTGTTGCTGCCGTCGATGACGATCTTCCTCATCACGTGGACCTCGTCGACAGGGCTGGCTTCAAGCAGGAGCGCTACCTCGAGCGCGATATCGAGCGCCTCCTCATTCACCGGGTGGGGCGGCTCCTCATCAAGCTCGACCAAGCAGACGGTGTCGGGGTAAACCTGATAGTTGAAGGCCTTGCCCTTGATCGCCTCGGCAAGGGCAGCGCGGTCGACCTCGCCCAGCTCGCTCTGGGTCGGGCGCAACCTCCGCCTCACCTGCAGGCGCGGGACATCGTCACGGAGCCGGGAGGGACAGCTGCAGAAGAGCTTGGACGTTTCCAGCTCCTGGTGGATCTCAAAGCCCACGCGCAGCCCTATCCCGCGATAATCGATGTCCGTTTTTCCCATCAAATCCATCTTTGCTGAAGAGGTATTTTAGTAAAGGGGTTGCGGTACCAGCGGGATTCCAATCGCTGAAAACGGATCCGCCATCGGAGAAAATCTCCAGAAATAACCTTATCAGCAGAGGGATTCTTATTCACTATGATTTCACCAACATAAGCATTAGTATCGATGGGGGGGATGAATTGAGCGACTTAACCAACATTGTGCTGATGCCTTCGCTGATGTTGCTGGGCATCCTGCTGGGCCGGGTCAGGTTCGGTCTTAAGGCAAAGCATCTCGAGTTCCTCCTCATCAACATCATGGCGCCAATTCTGATGTTCGCCGAGATTTTCAAAGCCGACCTGTCCGGAATCACACTGGAAAACATCCTGCTGCTCTCGGTTATCTACGTGGGGTTATGCTTCGGCGTGAGCTATCTCTCCTCCCGAAGGTCTGACAAAAGGGAGCTGGGGACAGTCGTTATCAACTCGACCTTCTTCAACAACATCTTCCTGCCCTTCCCCCTCATCTACGCCTTCTACGGCGACCTCTCCGCGGCCCTGCTCTTCTCGCTGCCCACGATGATCCTCCACAACACGGTCGGGGTCTTTCTTGCCTCCTACTGGGGCCACGGGAGGTTTGAGAAAAAGGTTTTAGTCCGGTCCGCCACCTACCCGCCGCTGTTGGGGTTCCTGCTCGGCCTGCTGCTGCAGCCTGTGGTGGGGTGGTTTGCGGAAACGGCGGCTTTTTTCTGGCTGCATCAGTTCGGCCTGCTCACGGTCTACCTGAGCCTGATCTGGGTCGGCATGGTCATCCCCCTCTCTAAAGAATCCTTCCTCATCTTCGGCAACCGCACCACCGGCCTCATCACGGTTAACCGGCTGGTGATCTCCCCAATTATCGCCGTGATTCTGGCGGCGATTTTTAACCCTGCTGAGGCAGTGAGAAACACCCTCCTCATCATGGCGCTGATGCCGCCCGCCGTGACCAACCTGCTGATCATCTCCCGGTTCAACCTTGACGTCAGGGCAACCTCCCAGAGCCTGTTCGTGCCCACGCTGCTCAGCATGGCGGCGGTCTTCGCGCTGCGAGGCCTTGCGGTATTATAGTGGCGGCTATCCGGGCGTGAAGAGAGGTTTAAGAAAAGCATCGGGTCGGGTTCGCGGCGTTATCTCCCCGGCCAGGTTCTGCCGCATCAACCTGGCAACCCTTTCCAGATCTCTAGTCCTGCCCAGCACCCACATCAGCTTCACCCAAGCCACCTCAGGAAGCATGTCCTCCGCAGGAATGACGCCGAGCTGGAGCAGTTCACGGCCCGTGGAGTAAACGTTCATGTCGACCCTGCCCCAGAGGCACTGCGATGTCATCACCACTGGGATCTTCCTTCTCTGGGCCAGTTCAATGCCCTCAAACAGGGTCTGGGGGACGTGGCCCAGCCCCGTGCCCTCAAGGACAATTCCGCGGTCGCCAGAAGCGATGATGCCCTTGATGACACTTGCGGGCAATCCCGGTGTAGTCTTCACCAAGGCCACCCTCTTCTCCAGCCTGTCCTGCACCCTGACCCGGCCCGCGGAACCAGCGCGGCGGTAGTCATCGCGGAACATCACGATCTGGCCCTCTCTGACCATGCCCAAAGGGATATCATTGATGCTCTGAAAGGCATCCCGGCGACTGGTGTGGCACTTCCGAACCTTGGTTCCCCGGTGGATCAGACAATGATCATCCTCGGTTGACCCGTGCATGACCACGGTCACCTCGGCGATGTCCGATTTGGCGGCGACCGCGACCGCTGAAATCAGGTTCAGGGCGGCGTCGCTGCTCGGCCGGTCGGAGGACCTCTGCGACCCGACCAGAACCACGGGGCGAAACAATCCCTGAAGCATGAAGCTCAGCGCGGCGGCGGTGTACCCCATGGTATCGGTGCCATGGGCCACCACGACTCCCGTGGCCCCGTCGTTGATCTCCTTGGCCACAATCCGGGCTACCTTCGCCCAAAGCTCCGGGATCATGTGCTCGCTGAAGACGTTGCAGGCCTGGACCACCTTGACGTTGGCAATCTCAGCTATCTCCGGAACCGCGTTGTAGATGTCCTCGGCGGTGAACGCGGGATAGACCGCTCCGGTGCGGTAATCGACCCGACTTGCAATGGTTCCCCCGGTGCCGACTATCGTTACCCGAGGCTTGCTCGCGTCCGGAACTACCGCGGGTTTGGGCACCGCCAGCTTCGGCAGTTCCCGGCTCTCGAGCAAGGCCACCTTGGTGCTCCGGCCGACCTTCACCCCGATGTTGTAGCCGTTGTCCAGCTTGAGGACCAGATGATCGGGATCGCCCAGCTCGGTGCGGGGCATCAGGACGCCGACATAGGTGCGGCCGCGGCTCACCGCCTTGATCTTGTCGCCCACCTTCACCGACGCCGCGCGCAAAATTCTCTGCACCTCACCCCGGTAGCCGGTCATCGCCATCAGCTTAGGTTATCGCGCCCGGTCTTATAATCCGTATCCTTTATCGAACTCTGCCGGTTTTATCTGGTCGTGGAGCATCCGCACATCTAGCGGTGGGGTAGCATTTTTTAACTTCAAACTACAGAGAATTTGAAGGTGCGGGGGTAACTCAACCATCTGGTGGAAAGCCGCCACCGGATTGAAATGGGAGACCAGGTAAAACCTGGCTCAATAGTGTCGGACCTTGGGGGACAGCTCTCAAGGGGCAAAACTGAAGACTCCTAGGTCTGATATCCGAATGTTGAGGGTTCAAATCCCTCCCCCCGCACCTTTTTTCACTGAACCGAATGAGGAAGATACCGGCGGATTTCTGTCAAAGGAGGCCTATTGACAAGGATCGATTTTTGAGCACGGTTTGAATTTCCATCTAGGTTTATATCCCTCAAAACGCCGGTTGTTGCCCTACCATCGCCATCGCGAAAAATTAAACCGACAAAATGAGATAGAAATCAAACCATACTCTGCCCCAGCAAAGCGAGGATGTTGGGCAGCGCAGTGCAACCCACGCGATGCATGGGGATTTGGCACGGTTAAATCTTGAGGATGTTTAGAAGTTCCTTGGCGCGTACTATCTTGATTCTCCCAAATTCCTTCAATCGCGGCAGATGCTTGTCACCAGAAACGATGTACCTTGCCTTTCCCTCCAAGGCGCACCCCAGCACCTCATTATCGGCCGGATCTTCATGGATTACCCTGACACTGCGCTTTGGCGAGATGATGTCGGAGATAGTCAAAATGTATTTGACACTATCATCAACCGTCTTTTCGTCCAAGCCAAACCTCTCGTACATCAAAACTTTTTTTAGCTCGTCCAGAAGTGCAGCTGATGTGAGTAGCTTTATCTTTCCTATTTCCGCTAACTCCACGATTTTTGATTCGTTTCCTTCCCAAAGCAATGAGGAAACGAGGACGTTCGTGTCGGCTACCACTATCACAGGCTTCATTCCGCATGCCCACGAATCTCTCTGATCGCGCGCTCGACATCCTTTCGGGTAACTCTCCGTTCTCTGGCTTTTGCCCTAATGGGCTCGGCCAGCATTGAAAACAGACCCGGCTCTGGAGCTTCCACCTTTTTCAAGATGATCCTGTCGCCGGCGGCGTAAACCAGCATCAACTGGCCCTCTTTTATCCCGAGTTCCCGCCTTATCTCCTTCGGGATTACCAATTGCCCCTTGATGGAGGTCTTGGTCACGGCCAGCGTCACGTATCCCACCAAGTAAGCCTAGTCTTACTTTTAATATAAAAGCATCGGTATTCCTGCATCGAGCAAGATTTGTGCGGTCCCTCCTAGTAAAAAAGGCACCGTAGGCGCCATGACTTCACCCAACCCCCAAAAGACCACAAAAATCCTGCCCAGATCCTGCCCGGTTCTTAAAATTTAGCTTGATAGATTTGAATGATAGCAGCGCTCTATCCCTCCGCACCAACGTGATGCCCCGAAGTTAGCGCTGAAATTTCCTCATTCACGACGCTCCCGACAATAACTTTTTCCAGAATATCAGGCCCCATCTTGATGAGCTTGCAACCACCTTACACTCCAGCCCATCCTCTTCATTCGCCGCTCTTTGAGATTAACCGCTTCGGGCCCCCGCTATCCGATGAGACCTCGCTCTGTTCATTGATCCTGTAACTCAGGTCCCGATTATCGTTTTTCCCCATCACGGTCATGACGCAAGTGATGAGGGGTTTCCTCAGGTTCTCGTCCAGAAGCTGAAACTAGTGCTCTGGCTGCGAAGAACAAGAACTCAGCCCGGGCGCCTCGGAGGCATTTTCCCACGGCTGTTTTTCCTCACCGGCTCTATGTGCACGACAACCGAGGCCAGCTCCGGAATCCTAGTCTTCAGGCTGCGCTCCACTTTCGTTGCAACCCTGTGCGAGTCTTCGACGCTCAGCTTGGGGTCGACCAGCACGTGCATGTCCGCGTGGATGCGGGAGCCGACGCGCCGGGCCCGGCACTTGTGACATCCGCTTACTCCAGGGACATCCATACAGATGTCCTTCAATCGAGAGATGAATTTTGTACCCGGGCTGGCGCCCATCAGCACATTTAACGCGTCATAACCAATGGCCAGCCCCCAGCGGAGAATCACGAGGGAGATGATGATGGACGCGACCGCATCCGCCCAGATGTATCCCCATTTCATCAGCACCAGCCCGGCCAGCACGGTCGCCGAGGAAAAAGCATCTGAGAGGGTATGATATCCGTCCGCCACCACCGAGTTTTTTCTAGACAATCTCCCGATTTTGATCTTGTATCTTGCTAGGGCGCTGAACAAAACTATGGTAAACGTCGCCAGAAGGAAAAGCTCCGGGCTGACTTCGGCCGGCGTTTGGGCGAAGATCTTCTCGATCGCCAGCTGATCTATCCTCACCGCGGAGAAGATTAAAGCACCCGCGAGAAACAGTGAAACCAGCGTCTCGGCCTGCATGTGCCCGTAGAGGTGACCCCGATCCGCCGGACGTCCCGAGACCTTGAGACCGATCAGGACCCCAATCGAGGTGGCGGTGTCAAAGAGGGCATCCAGCCCGGCAGCGAAGAAGGTGACGATTCCAAACCTCAGGAATACCGCCACCTCAACTGCACCCAAAAGGGTCGTCACGATGATTGACGCTACCGTTACCCTCTCGGCCTGGTTCAGCATCCAATCGCTTAAGAGGGATGGTCAACCCTGCTTAAAAGGATATCGAACCAAAGCAAAAATTTCGGGATGATAACGGTGGTGAAATGGAAGGGGGTCAATTTTTCAGGCGGGCCTCTTCCGGCAGCATGATGGGAATTCCGTCCACGAGGGGATACTCCCGACCGCACCGGATGCAGACGAGCTTGCCCTTCCTCAGTCTTACCCCGGACTTACAGATGGGGCAGGCAAGTATATCCAACAATTCCTTGTTAATCGGTGGCTTCGGCATGGCAATCCATTCAGGCCTCAGGCTCCAAGGTATTAAAAACATCCGCACCGCTGATCCAAAAATTTCCCAACCACCCGGAACTATTTCAGGTGGCTTGACCTTCTTGGCAAAGACCGGGAATTAATTTACCCCGACGCTTTTCGAGAACTTAACTCCTTCAAGGCCTTCAGCACTTTGTCATGGGTGATCGGCAGGTCTCTTATCCTGACACCGGCCGCCTGATAAATCGCGTTGGCAATCGCCGGGGCTACCGGAACCAGGGCCGGCTCGCCCACCCCCTTAGCGGCAAAGGGTCCCGTCGGCTCAAGGGATTCCACGATGACCGGCTCAATCCGCGGCAGGTCCGAGGCATGCAAGAGCTTGTAGTCGGTGAAGTTCCGGTTGATCACGCGGCCGCCGCTGTCCAGGACCAGGTCCTCGGTTAGGGCAAAGCCCATACCCATCACCGCGCCGCCTTCGATCTGTCCCTCGACGATCAACGGATTTATCGCCCGGCCGACATCAGCAGCATAGACAATATCGAGGACTTTGATCGCCCCGGTCTCGGGATCGACCTCGAGCTCCAGACACATGGCACCGAAAATTGGGGCGTTGCTGGGCGGCATGTAGGTGGCCTTGCCGACGATCGCCACCTCATCAATTATTTCCTGAATCGTTTTCCTGACCTTGGGGTCCTTCTTCAGCCGGACGATGCCCTGGACCACCTCCAGTTCCTCCGGCTTGGTCTTCATCACCTCGGCCGCTTTCCTCAACAGCTGTTGCTTGGCGTCCGCGGCGGCCAGCCTCGCCGCCTGGCCGCTGATGTAGAGCTCACCGCTGGCGTAGGTCCCCCGGTCCACGGGCACAAAGTCGGTGTCGGGGCGGGTGACCGCCACTTTCTCCAGATCCACGCCCAGTTCCTCGGCCACCAGCTGGGCGATGGTCGTCGTAATCCCCTGCCCGATCTCGGCCGCACCCGTCATCACCTGTACCGTCCCGTCCTCGTTGATCTGGACGATTGCCGAGGAGGACTCCTTGATGTAGGGGAAGGCGCCACTATTGTGCATCAGGCAGGCGATGCCCAGGCCCCGGTTCCTCAGCTTCCCCGCCTCGATGTCCCGCGACTTCTGCCGCCAGCAGATTCGCTCGGTGGCCCTCCGGATGCATTCCTGCAGCCCGCAGCTCTCGATCCTCAGGCCGGTGCCGGGGTTTATCTCCCCGGCGCTGATGGTGTTCTTCAGTCTCAGCTCCACGCGGTCGATTCCCAGCGCCTCGGCGATCTCATCCAGCTGCGACTCCACGGCGAAGCTCTGCTGCGGGTTCCCGTAGCCGCGGAAGGCCCCGGCGGTGGGGCTGTTGGTGTAGACGACATCGGCCTCGAAACTGACGTTGGGTGATCTGTACAGGCCCAGTTCCCGCGTGCTCATGGCGCCGGCAACCGACGGGCCGTGGGAGGCGTAGGCCCCGGTGTTAAGGATGGCCCTCACCTGCCGCGCCACCAGAGTGCCGTCCTTCTTCACCCCAGTCTTCAACCAGACAATGGAAGGATGCCGCGTGGTAGTGGCCTGAAAGACCTCCTCCCGGGTCAGTCTCAGCTTGACGGTTTCGCCAAGCTTGATAGCCATCAGGGCGCAGATGGGCTCGAGGATGACCTCGTCCTTGCCGCCGAAACCTCCCCCGACGTAGGAAGTGATCACTCTAATTCGGTGCTGGGGAAGGCCGAAGACCTCGGAGAGCACGGAACGGACGTGAAAGGGGATCTGGCTCGTCGTCCAAATCGTCAGCTTGCCTGACTCGTAAGAGGCGGCGCAGGCGTGGGGTTCAATCGTGGCGTGCACCTGCCGCCCCGTGGTGTACCTGCCCTCAAAGACATGGTCGGCCTCGCGGAAGCCCTTCTCCACATCCCCCCACTCCCGCGCGATATGGGCGGCTACATTTCCTTGCGGGTGAATCCGCGGTGCCTTGGGGTCCATGGCGGCTACCGGGTCGAAGACCGCCGGCAGTTCCTCGTATTCAACCTCGATCAGTGAGAGCGCCTCCTCGGCGGTGTCTTCGTCCACCGCCGCCACGGCTGCCACCGGCTCCCCGACGTAGCGCACCTTCTCATCGAAGAGGTATTTGTCCTTGGGTAGGAGGTAATATACGCCCGGGTTGAACGGCACCCGCGGCGCGTCCTTGTAAGTGATGATTCCCCTAACCCCGGGGAGCCGCTCCGCCCGGCTCACGTCAATCCTCTTTATCCGGGCATGGGCGCGCGTGCTGCCAAACAGCTTTACCGAAAGAGCGCCGGGCAGCTTGATGTCATCCAAAAACTCCGCCTTTCCGGTGGCGAGCTTAACCGCGTCGAGCTTGGGGACGGACTTTCCCACAACGGAGAACTTCACGCTCATGCGCTGTCTCTCCAAGTTTCCGTTTCTGCTTCACGAGGCGCGCTAAAATACCTTTCGCTGCTAGCCGGGTGGGAGCACCAGTTTGGGGTTTGCTCAACGTCTGGCTTTTCATGAATATGCCCCAGCCGAAATCGGTTGTTATATAAAATTGAATGCCCAAAATTTCACGGCTTCAAGCCTAAATAAGAAAAGGGAGAAGTTTATCCGTGGCCAGGGTGGTGTAGCTTGGTTAACATTCGGGCCTGTGGAGCCTGCGTCCCGGGTTCAAATCCCGGCCCTGGCCCCTTATCATCGGTTAAGAAATTATGGTCCGGATGTAATTTGAATTTTTAACCTTCAAAAAAACCATAGCTACTTCAAAAGTCTTCTTTTTTATAAACACAAAAGGACTGACACCTCAGCAATCCCGCAGTCAGTCACGGGGGGGAAATCGCCATTATTTCGCGGCAAATTTCGGGATATTGGACGATGAACCGCAACTCGTCCTCGACCAGCGGCTTCTGGTTCAGGACGTTGGCGTAGCGCACGAGTTCCAGTATCTTCCTAGCCTCCTCCTCGTTCTTGAACTCGATCTCCAGCTTTTCGGCCACGTTCCTGAACCCCTTGATCCCGGAGTACTCCCCCACGGTGATCTCCCGACCGGTCTCGATGACCTCGGGCTCACCACGGCCCAGCTCCTCGAAATCATAGAGCTCGTAATTTCTCCGGTCCTTCAGCGCTCCATCGGCGTGAATCCCCGACTCGTGGGCGAAGGCGTTGGCCCCCACCCCAGGCTGATTGATTGGGATCGGGACCCGGAAAGCATAGGAAGCGTATTTGCACAGCTTCCACGCCATCTTCAAATCGACCTTCTCATCGAGCCGGTACTTGCCCTGAACACCGCTGCTGTACTTCAGGGCCAGAATCACGGAGACTAGGTCCGCGTTGCCAGCGCGTTCCCCCATGCCGTTGACGCAGGTGTTGATGTAAGCGTCATAACCGGCGTCGTTAGCGGCCATGGCTCCGCAAACTGAGGTCGCCACCGCCATCCCCAGGTCATTATGGCAGTGAAGCTCGATGGGCATCTTTATCGCCTGGGCCAGCTGTTTCACCCGTTCGTAAACGGTGAAGGGGCTGTCATACCCCAGTGTGTCGCAGTAACGCAGTCGGTCTGCTCCCGCCTCCTTCGCCGCCAGGCCGAAATCAATCAGATACTCCAGCCGCGTCCGGGAGGCGTCTTCCGCATTGACGCCGACGGTCTTGGCTCCGTGGTTGCGTGCAGTTTCCACGGCCTCGGTCATCTCCTGGATTACCGCCGCATGGTTCATTTTCCCCTTGAACTTGTGCAGGATCATCTGGTCCGATGTCGAAATGGAGAGGTTGACGTGCTCCAGGCCGGGAACATTTCGGAACGCCTGCTTCACATCCTTGTCCGTGGCCCGAATCCAGCCGCCCAAACGCAGATCACCGAAGATACCCATCCTCGCCAGCTTCAGGTTAGCGTTGAGGTAATTGACCTCGTGGTTGGTCGTGGGGAATCCGAACTCCGATTGAAAGATGCCCATGTTGCTCAGGTAGAGATTTATCATCGTCTTCTCGAGCTTGGAAAGACAGATCCTCGAGGTCTGCACCCCGTCCCGGTTGGTGACGTCGATGATGTAAATCTTCGTCATGGCCAATCGTCCGCTCCTTCTACGCTTTCTTTCGTTAAATAACCTACCCATCGCGGCTGTCTCAGGCATTGAACCTCACGGGATGAATTCCACATGCTCAAACTTGCCAAACCACTGCAAAAATGCGGCAGGGGTCGAGGCCTGCCCTCATCCTTAACGCTCACAGAGCACTTAAACCCAAGTTGATCTAGTCCCATTCTTCCGGGCGATTGCGGACTGACTTGGACGCGGCGCCTTTGACCTTTTTCTTCATTTCTTTCACCCCCTTGCTTTGTAGCGCCTCCAAATTAACCTCCCAGAGAGAGGTACCACACTGTGCTACTTAAGAGAATTCGTTGAAATTGTGCCGGAAAATCGGAAAATAGTGAAAATATTTCACCTTTAACCGAAGATTGGAGAATATTTTGAAACAGCGAGATTAATAACTGAACCAGCTTTAAACCCTTAAAAGGCGGCTGACCTAAATCTCGTTGAGAACATGCCCCGGCCATATGTGATCCTGAATGCCGCGATGACGCTGGACGGTAAGATAGCGACCGCGGGCGGCGACAGCAAGATTTCCTCCGCGGCCGACCTCACCCGCCTGCACCGGCTCCGGTCCCGGATGGACGCCGTCATGGTCGGGGCGGGGACCATCCTCGCCGACAATCCCTCGCTGACCGTGCGCCGGGTGAAGGGAAGAAACCCAGCCAGAGTGGTGGTTGACGGCAGGGCACGGATCCCTCACGGGGCCAAAATTTTGGACAACTCGGCCAAGACCATCGTGGCGGTCTCTAGCGTGGCCGACGCAGAAAAGGTCGAAAGGCTGCGTCAGGCTGGTGCCGAGGTAATTGTCTTCGAGGGTGAAAAAATTGATCTGCGCCGGCTCCTCGAGGAACTCTACCGCCGGGGCATCAGGAAGCTACTGCTTGAAGGCGGCTCGACCCTGAACTGGGACATGATCTCGCAGGGGCTGGTGGACGAGATTCAAATCACCATCGCACCTAGGATCGTCGGTGGGGTGGAGGCAAAAACACTGGTCGGGGGGACCGGTTTCTCTCGAGTAAAAGATGGAGTCAGGCTCAAGCTTTCCAAGGTTTCCCGAGTCGGCAGCGACGTCCTGCTGGTTTACCAGGTCGCGGGTGCCAAGCGTGATTAAGAAAATTGGCGACCGCCTCACCATCGTCGGTGTGGCGCATGTTCTACCAAAAAGCGTTGCCGAGGCCGAACAAGTAATTATGACCGAGCGCCCGGAAATCGTCGCGGTGGAGCTGGACCCCGCCCGCTATCTGGCGCTGACGCGCGGCGCCAAGACTAGGGTCCTTGACGCCTGGCGCGCTGGCCCGGGCATCTGGCTGCTCACCGCATTAATCCTGATGCTACAGGGGAAATTCTCCCGCCAGACCGGGGTGGAGGCCGGAGAGGAGATGCTGACCGCGATTCAAAAGGCCAGGGAAATCGGGGCCCAGGTCCACCTCATCGACCAAGACATCGGGACCACCTTCAACAGGCTCCTGAGCGGGATGTCGATGAGGGAGAAGCTCAGGCTCTTCGGAAATCTGATCCTCAGCCTGCTGCCGCTGGGCAAGGGCGTTGACCTGGGGCGGCTCACCGAGGAGCAGGTGGTGGAAAACCTGCTGCAGGAGTTCAGGAAGTTATCGCCGAGGGCCTACGAGGTCCTGATCTCGGAGAGAGATCGCCACATGGCCATGAGGCTGGCGTCCCTTCTGCTCTCCGGAAAAAGGGTGGTTTGCGTGATAGGCGCCGGTCACGTGCCTGGTGTCTGCGAAGAGCTGAAACGGCTGACGGACAACAGGTGGGGCCTGAACTTGGAGTACACAGCAGGCTGACATATTGAGAAATGAACTTCGCTGGGAGACTACCTTAAAGTTGGTCTGGATAGGATTTATAAATAGTTGCCTAAAATATCGTGGAGATGAGCAAGTGAATCAAGGCATTGTGGAAAAACTGAAAACGATGTTGGGGGTTAACATAGAGAGGATTGAAGAGCAAGGGGAGCAGCTCGTCGTCTATGTCCCCAAGGGGCAGGCGGCTAGGGCGATAGGCTCGGGCGGTTCCGTCGTCAGGTCCGCGGAACTGGTGCTCCACAAAAAGCTGGCGATAAAGGAGCTCTGAGCCTCCGCTCGAAAGCTCTTTAAAATACCGGGGCGAGATAACGTTGAGGTGAGTTTGTGGTACAGGCATATATCCTGGTGACCGCGGCCATCGGCAAGGTGAAGCAGGTGGCCAAGGAGATAAAGAAGCTGCAGGACGTGAAAAATGTCCATGTCGTTACCGGACCCTACGACATCATCGTTCACGTTGATACCAGTAGCATGGACACGCTGAGCCGGGCGGTGGTCGAGGGCATCCACAAGATCAAGGGAGTAGTCGACACCAACACCGCCATCGTCATCGACGTCTGAGCTCCCCGCGCGACTTCCTTTTTTTTATAATTTTGTCCCTCCTCTCCAGACGATTTCCAGCGAGTAGACTTATTTTTCTGAAAAATGGTAGCCCCGCCCGGATTCCCGTCGACGCTGTCGATTTCGAACCGGGGTCAGCGGGTCCAGATTGCGGCCAGCTGGTGCCCGCCAGGATTGACCGATGGGCCCCGCCAGCGGCGGGTCTACCCCACGGGGCTACAAGATTACTACTTCGAAAGGATAAAAAAGCCTTGATATTGGCCTACTTCCTAGTCCATTTTTTGGAAACTCGCCCTGAGAACAAACTCAGTGCCCATGCTCCGGCGTTCCGAAACCGTCTAAATGGTACTTCACCTAGTTAAAGCGGTGGTTATCTGCACGAATGGGCCCTAGCCGAGGCCGTTGTGTCCACGATGCTCGCGGTGGTCAAGGAGAAGGGAGCCAAGTCAGTTTCCGAGGCCAAGGTAAAGCTGGGGAGACTGCAAAACGTCGACACCGAAATCTTCGCCCATGCCCTTAAAGAGCTGACCAAGGGCACGCTGCTGGAAAAAGCCAAGATCAAGCTGGAGCCGGAGGAAACGCGCCTCAGATGCCGGGCCTGCGGCCACGAGTGGAACCCTAGCTCCGGCGAGGTCAACGAGGAGGAAGCCGAGGCCATCCACTTCGTCCCCGACCTGGCCCACGCCTTCATCCGCTGCCCACGCTGCCGCAGTCCGGACTTCGAGATAATCGGAGGCAGAGGAGTATGGGTCGAGTACCTCAAGATCTCAAAGTAAAGGTGCCTGACCCGCGCCTCTCGATCATCGACCGGAGGCTCCGGCGGGTGAAAAGGATCATCATCATCGCCAGCGGGAAGGGTGGCGTGGGCAAGAGCCTGATCGCGACCACGATTTCCCTGCTGCTGGCCCGTGGCGGCCGGAAGGTGGGGCTGCTGGACCTCGACTTCCACGGCCCATCCTGCCACATCATCCTAGGGGCGGCTGACGCCAAGCCGGAGGAAGCAAGGGGGCTGGTGCCTCCGGAAGTTCACGGGATCAAGTTTATGTCGATGATCTACTTCATCGGTGACCGGCCGCTGCCGCTCAGGGGCGATGAGGCCTCGGACGCCTTCGTGGAGCTGCTGACCATCACCCGGTGGGACCAGCTTGACTACCTCGTGGTGGACGTGCCCCCCGGCATTGCCGAGGAGGTCCTCGACATCATCCGCCTGATAAAAAGGGCCGAGTTTCTCATCATCACCACGCCGTCGGCTCTAGCGGCAAAAACCGTGGCCAGGCTCAGCCAACTTCTCCAGGAGCTCAAGGTCCCGGTCCTCGGCCTGGTGGAAAACATGTGCCTCGCTTCCGAAGGCATGGCGCAACCGGTGGTAGGACCGGAGGTCAAACTTCTGGGTCGGCTTCCCTTCGACACCAGAGTGGAAAAGGCCTTAGGCAATCCCGACCTGCTGCTAAAGACCAACTTCGCCCGGAGCTTGGAACCCATCGTGAAAAAAATTGCTGAGCCAACACTAGGTGCTCGGTCCGTGGGCCATCCAGTCCGGAGCCTTGGCCCCGGGGATTGAATCGGCTCGGGGCAGATAGGGTTTGATATCCACGATGGGAGAGCCCTCGGCCGCGTCCATCCCCTTCACGCGCAGCCGGCAGTCCTCCACTTTGATGAGTTCCACCACACACATCCCGATCGGGTTCGGTCGGGTCGGGCTTCGGGAGGCAAAGACACCGACGAGCGGCGCCCCGGGATGCCGTTTAGGGATAACCTGAAGCACCCGCCTCTCCTCTGGTGTATCCCGCTGGTGGAACCAGTAGAGCACGATCAGGTGGGAGTAGTTCTCTATCCCCTTGAGGGCGGGGCAAAATTCGGGATAAATCACAATCTCCGTTTCCTCCCCCTCAACCCGGTCCACGGCCCCGACAAAGCGAAGCTCGCCCTTCATGATCAACCCGAGTTAGAGGATGGCGCGGCAGCAAAAAAGAGTAATGTTCCAGTATTTCTACCCCGCCAAGATGACCGCTCAAAGAAAAATCGCTTTCTCGTGGTAGCCCGGGGCGGAAATTCGGTCGACCCGTCGACGTTCGAATTCGGCGGGTTATTGCCCTCCGCCGTCGCAGGCTCCAAAGGCCCGCAGGATTGACCATTGGGCCCGACCCCAGTCGGTCTACCCCACCGGGCTACCGAAATTATTTCCCAACACCGGCATTAATCTGTTTGCTTTGCCGCCGTCCCGCTGGGCTCAGTGGCTCCGGAGGTAATCGATGAGATCGTCCGAGATCAGCGGCTTACCTCCGACCATGGGAAAGGCATAGGGAAGGATGACTGAATATCCCGGCTCGATCGGAATTTCCAACCCCACCTGGACAGGTATCTCCTCCACCCTCCTCCCCGCGACCACCTGCCGGGCAACGTAAACCGCTCCGTCGATGGCAAACTGATGCCGGCCGATGTGGCGCCTCGTCGCCCGGGGCAGCTTCCTGGCGAGCAGCTCCCTCGTCCGGCCCAGGGGCGGGTCGTTCCCCAGGATGCCACCGATCAAAATCACCGATTTGCCCTGGAGGTCATCCGGGGAGAGCACCTTCCGCGCCAGTGGATCCAGCAGGAGAATCCCCCTCTGGCTAAATATTTCTCCAACGCTCTTTCTCTCCACCGAGGCAACCCGCGACAGCCTTCGACGTTCGGAGGCCCTCCTGACGTTGGTTATCAGCAGATCCCCGGCAATCCTCGCCGAGTGGGAATACTCGATGTAAAGCCATTGGCTGAGCTTCGGCTCGAGGTGTTCAATCACCAGCCGCATATAATCCGCTTACCTTCTCCGGCGAAGCGCTTCAGCCGCCACCACCAGCGGGTCGATGCTCTCGCTTACCGGCGGTGCATAGCAGTAGTCAATTTTGGAAAGTTCCTTGGCGGTCATCTGCCTTTTAACCGCCAGCGCCAGCGTGTTGACCCGCAGCGCCGCCCCAGCGCCGATGACCTGGCCTCCGAGCAGCCTCTGTCCCCTCCTCTCGGCAACCAGTTTAATCGTCACCGGCTCGGCTCCCGGAAAGTAATGGGGCTTGCTGAAACATCTCACCCGCGCCGACACCGCCTCGATTCCCGCCTCCTTGGCCGCCCCCGCGGTCAAGCCGGCCGAGGCTATCTCCAAGCCACTGGCCATAGTAACGACGGCATTAAGGACCCCCTCGAATGTTTCATCGCCGCCAGCAGCGTTGATTCCCGCGACCCGGCCCATCCTGATGGCCGTGGTGGCCAGCTGGCTCCGAATCGGCCTACCAGTGATGAAACAGCGGGCCTCAGCGCAATCCCCGATGGCAAAGATGTCGGGTTCGCTGGTCCGAAGATGGTCGTCCACCGCTATCGCCCTCGTCGGCCCCAGCGCCAGCCCCGCCTTAACGGCAAGCTCAATCTCCGGCTTCACCCCGACCGCGATGACCACCATATCGGCCGAAAGCTCCTCTCCCTCGAGAACCACCGAGCTGACGCTTCCCTTGCCGCGGATCTCCTTCACCGCCCGGGAGCAGATGACGCGGATTCCCGACTTTACTAGGCGCTCGGCAACAATCTCCGCCATGTCCGGGTCGAGCATCCCGGGGAGGACATCAGGCAGCATCTCGACCAGCGTCACCTCAAGACCGCGTTCCTTTAGGGCGCTGGCAGTCTCCACGCCGATGGGTCCGGCCCCGACCACCACGGCCCTTTTTGCCCGTGGCAGCGCCGCAAGGATCCTCTCCCCGTCCTCAATGGTCCGCAAAGTGAAAACGTGATCTAGATCAACGCCGGGAATCGGCGGTTTGAGGGCCCGGCTGCCGGTGGCCAGTATCAACCTGTCGTAGGGGATTTTCTCCTCCCGAACCGTCCTGAGGTCAAGTACCGTAACCGTCTTTTCCTCGGTATTGATGGACCTGGCCTCCGCTCCCAAGCGCACTTCGACACCCTGGAGCCTCGGCATTGCCTCCACCAAGTCCTGCAGGGTCGCCACCTCGCCCCCGATGACGAAGGGAAGGCCGCAGGGGTGGTAGGTGGCATAGGTCCTTCTCTCGATAACGGTGATCTCGGCCTCGCGGTTGTAGAGTCTAGCCGTGGCCGCCGCGGTCAGGCCGGCCGACTGAAAGCCGACGATGACTATCCGCAAAGACTATCCCCCCTGCCGACGTCGCTTGGAATAGAGCAGCGCCTCGATGCCGGGCATCGGCTCTCCGGAGAGGAAGCTCACGGCCGCGCCGCCACCGGTGCTCACGTGGTCGATCTTGCTCGCCAGTCCCGCCTCGTTCACGATGGTGACCGTGTGACCGCCGCCGAAGACCTTGAAGGCCTTGGAGTTGGCCGCCGCCCGGTAGAGCTCCAGCGTCCCGCGCTCGTAACCCTTGCGCTCAAAGACGCCCATCGGCCCCTTGACGACGATTGTCTTGGCCTCGGCCAGAAACTTGGAATAATAGGCAACTGTCTTGGGTCCCACGTCGAGCAGCTCCACATTCATCGGCAGCTCCTCCACCGCAATCACCTTGGGCTTGCCCTGAACGTCGACCACGAAATCAAGCGGGGTCTTAATCAGGTGGGCGTGGTCGGCGTAAATGCCCCTGGCGCGGTCGACCAGCTTGATGTAGCTCTTGTCCGTAATCAACTTGACGTTCGGTCCCCCGATGTCCTTTCCCGAAACCATGAGAAAGATGTTGGCCAGAATTCCGCCGGTGAGGACCGTGTCCACCAGCCCCTTCTTGAGCGAGTGCTCTAGGATCTTTATCGTGTCCTCGGCCTTGGCCCCGCCGAGCATGTAGACGCAGGGGTGCTCCGGGTTCAGCGCCCGGGACATCCCCTTGACCTCCCTCTCCATCACCCTTCCGGCATAGGCGGGCAGCACCGCGGCAAACCCGATAATCGAAGCGTGAGGTCGCTGAGCTGCGGCAAAGGCATCGTTGACGAAAATCTGCGCCAGCGGGGCGAGGTTCTGGACCAACCGGGTCTTGGCCTGCTCCTCCATCGATCGGGCCACCGGCTCCTCGGCCAGATAGCGAACGTTCTCCAGCAGGATGACGTCTCCGGGCTTCATCTCCTCTATAGCCTGGGCCACGGGCTCGCCGTAGAAAAGGTCCTTCAGGTACTTGATCTTTATGCCCGTCGCCTGGCTGAGGAGCTCGGCGTGCTGCTCCAAGGTGGTGAAGTCGTCGTCACCCAGCCGGCCTTGGTGGGCCAGCAGCACCAGCTTGGCGCCCTTGGCAGCCAGCTCCTTTATCGTCACCGCCGAGGCCTTGATCCTGGTGTCATCCAAAATTTTACCGGTAACGGGATCCATCGGGGAGTTGATATCAATTCTCACGATCACGGTCTTTTCCTTAACATCAGCCTCATCCAGGGTGGGTAAGTCCTCTATTCAATCACCCAACGTCATTTTCTCAAGCGGCTCTTAAAGTTTGCTGGCAGGGATACACAGGTAAAATTTACCCGTCGCCATATCGTTCCAAATTTTAGACGCGTTCCTTTTTTGGAAAGATTTAAAAAGGAAGCACGCGCTCCAGTGATAGAGGTAAACTTGCCGGAAAAGACCTGGATTGAGATGCTGATGCTCCTGGCGAAGGAGGGGGCGACCAGGGAAGAAATCAGGGTCTCCTCCGCCTCGCTGGCCCGCCAGCTGGGTGTGTCAAAACAGACCGCGATAAGAAAGCTGGCCGAGCTCGAAGAACAATCGCTGATCTCGCGCCGAGTGGAGCCCCGGGGGCAGTTCCTCCGGATAACCTCGGCGGGCTTGTCGGCGCTACGGGCGCTGCACCAGGAGCTGGGGAGAATTCTCACCCAGGAGCCGGCCAAAATCGTCCTATCAGGGACGGTGGTCACGGGGGTGGGCGAGGGCAGCTACTACGTGGGCCACCCGGGTTACTCGAAACAGTTCCAGCGGGAGCTCGGTTTTCTGCCCTACTCGGGGACGCTGGACATCAAGCTCGACCGGTCCTCGCTGGAGCTAAAGGAAACGCTGACGCGGCTGCCCTCCAAGCAGGTCGCCGGGTTCAGCACCAGTGAGAGGACCTTCGGGCCGGTGAAGCTCTTTCCCTCCAAGATAAAGGGCGTGGACAGCGCCGTGGTCATCCCCAACCGGAGCCATCATAAGGACATCCTGGAGATAATCGCCCCGGAGAACCTGAGGAAGACCGTGGGCCTTAAGGACGGCGATCAGATCAAGGTGGAGGTGTTCCTGTGAGCATCGAACGGGCCTTGGAAGCCCTGCGAAAGGGGGAATTTCTACTCCTGCACGACTCAAAGGACCGGGAAAATGAGGTCGATCTGGTGATCCTAGCCGAGGCCGTCAAGCCCCACCACGTGGCCACCATGAGGCGAGACGCCGGAGGGCTGATCTGCGTGGCGCTCCACCCGAAGATTGCCGACAGCTTCGGCCTGCCCTACCTGACCGACATCTACCGTGAGGCCAGATCAAAGTTCAGGGTTCTAGAAACGGCCTGGCCCAACGACATACCCTACGACGAGCGCTCCGCCTTCTCCATCACCGTGAATCACCGCCGGACGTTTACTGGCGTCACCGACGAGGACCGGGCGCTGACCATCAACGAACTCGGGAAGCTGGGCGCCCGGGCCGCCGACTGTGACCTGACCGGGGAGTTCGGCAGGGAATTCCGGACCCCAGGACACGTTCACCTCCTCCGCGCTGCTGACGGGCTAGTCGCTGAAAGGAAGGGACACACGGAGCTGGTAACCGCCCTCGCCGAGCTCGCCGGGGTCACGCCGGTGGTGGCTATCTGCGAGATGCTCGACGCTCAGACGCACCGGGCGCTGTCGAGGCAAAAGGCAAGGGAATACGGGAGAAAGCAGGGCATCGAGTTCCTCGACGGTGCCGAGGTGATTAGGGAGCTGGAAAAATGAAACGGGTTGGAATCGTCGATACCACCTTCGCGCGCTACGACATGGCCGGCGCCGCCATCGACGAGCTGAAGCAGCTCTGCAGCGTCAAGGTGGAGCGCCGCACCGTGCCCGGCATCAAGGACCTGCCGGTCGAGGCCAAGAAGCTGCTCGATGAGGGCAACGACATCGTGATGGTCTTCGGGATGCCGGGCGCCGAACCCATCGACAAGCAGTGCGCCCACGAGGCCTCGCTGGGTCTCATCATGGCCCAGCTGCTGACCAACAAGCACATCATCGAGGTCTTCGTCTTTGCCGACGAGGCCAAGAGTGAGAAGGAGCTCGCCATCCTGGCCGAGAACCGGGCGCGCGAACATGCCCGAAACGTTTATCGCTTGCTCTTCAAACCTGAGGAGCTCACCAAACTGGCCGGCACCGGGCAGAGGGAAGGAGGCCCGGACGCCGGACCCCTGAGGAGGTGATAAATTGGTAAAGCTGGGTCTAGCGGCCACGGAGTTCAACTTCGACATCGTCTCGCCGATGATCGAGTTCGCCAGGAGGCATGCCGAGTTCCTCGGAGCACAGATCGTTGTCGAGGTCATCGTCCCCGGAGTCTACGACCTGCCTCTGGCGGTCAAGAAGCTGGTCCAGAGAAACGACGTCGATGCTGTGGTGACACTTGGGGCGGTTATCGAGGGAGAAACTGAGCACGACGAGATAGTGATGCAGCACGCGACGAGGAAGATCATCGACCTATCCGTCGAATTCGGCAAGCCGGTGACGCTGGGCATCTCCGGTCCGGGGATGACGCGCCTGCAGGCCTTTGAACGGGTAACTGACTACGCCCGCAGATCCGTGGAGGCCGCGGTCAAGATGGTCAAGCGGCTGGAGAAGGTGTGAGGTTGGGCGAAGTTGGTATTCTGGCGTTGGGCTCGCACCGGGAGAGGCACGGGGCGGCCCTGCCTCCTGACACAGATGCCCGACTGGCCTCCCACGTGGCTGAGGAGGCGGCGCGGCGAACCGGGGCGAGGTTTCTGGGGGTGCTCAGCTCCTCCTACGAGCTCCCGGAGATAGACACCGGTGAGCACCAGACGCTGGACCAGGTCAAGGAAGAGCTCCGCCGGGCGCTGCTCTACGTCAGGCAGGAGCTGGGCATAGACCGGGTCGTCATCGTCAACGGCCACGGCGGCAACGGAGTTCTACGGGAATGGATCCCCCTCCTCGAGGAGGAGCTGGGCATGCGGCTCCACTTCAACAACACCATCATCGACCTCGAGGGGCCGCACGCGGGCACCGGAGAGCTCAGCATGGGGGCCGCCATCGGGATTGCCGATGAGTCGAAGCTGGCCGAACACTCAGATTTCTCCAAACATCCGGAGGTTGCCTTCATCGGGATGAAAATTGCCCGGGAGAAGTACTCCTGGGCGGAGGAGCAGGCCCGAGAGGTGGAGAGGATGGGGCTCAGGATCGACAGATATTTGGGTGAGAAGCTTCTAGAGTGTGCCATAACAGATGTCGTCAATGATGTTCGCGAGATTTCCCGGGAGGAGGATGAAACATGAGCCTGAAGGATGACGCCCTGGCCCTGCACCGAAGGTTTCGGGGCAAAATTGCGACCGCGGTCAAGGTGCCGCTGAGGAACCAGAGGGACCTCGTCCTAGCCTACACCCCCGGGGTCGCCGAGGTGAGCCGGGAAATCGCCAGAAACCCGGAGAGCGTCTTTGACTATACCTCCAAGTGGAACACCATTGCCGTGGTCACCGACGGCAGCCGGGTGCTGGGCTTGGGCAACATCGGTGCCGCGGCGGCCCTGCCGGTGATGGAGGGAAAGGCGGCGCTCTTCAAGGCCTTCGGGGACGTGGACGCGGTGCCGCTCTGCCTCTCCACCCAGGACGCCGAGGAGATCATCGCCATTGTAAAGGCGGTCTCACCCAGCTTCGGCGGCATCAACCTTGAGGACATCGAGACGCCGAAGGTGCTCGAGATCAAGGAAAGGCTGATCAACGAGCTGGACATCCCGGTCTTCCACGACGACGGCGACGGTACCGCAGTGGTCGCCCTCGCCGGACTGCTCAATGCGCTCAAGGTGGTGGACAAGAGACTCGATGAGGTGAGCATCACCATTGCCGGTGCCGGGTCGGCGGGCTATGAGATCGCCAGAATTCTGCATCGGGTGGGGGCGAGGAAGATCCTGGTCGTGGATTCCCGCGGCATCATCCACCGGGGCAGAAAGGAGGGAATGAACCGGTTCAAGGAGGCGCTGGCCCAGATCACCAACCCGGACAACATCGCGGGCGGGCTGGGCGAGGCCCTGCGGGGCGCCGACGTCTTCATCGGCGTCTCGGGAGTTCCCAACCTGCTCAGTGCCGAGATGATCAAAAGCATGGCCGAGGATCCGATCGTCTTTGCCCTAACCAATCCTGATCCCGAGATCCTCCCCGACGCGGCCCGGAAGGCCGGCGCCCGCGTGGTCGCCACGGGCAGCTCGCAGTTCCCCAACCAGGCCAACAACCTCCTCGTCTTCCCGGGCTTCTTCCGGGGGCTGCTCGACTCACGGGCCAAAAAGGTGACCGACGAGATGAAGGTGGCGGCCGCCGGGGCGATCGCCGGGCTAGTCAAGAAAGGGGAGCTGGACGTGGACCACATCCTGCCCCGGGCGGTGGACAAGAAAATCGCCCGGAGGGTCGCGGCGGTGGTGCGAGCCTCGGTGAAAAAACAAGGGTAAATTTCAGTCGGCTTTGAATTAACTTACAGGGATTTATAGCTGGGATGAATTAGTGGAGTTTATGCCTGGGGTTGACCCGCTGAAAGCCTGCCTGCAGGAGTACCGGCGCAGGACGCCCGCCTCTAGGAGAATCCATGCACGGGCGAGGAAATTTCTGCCCGGGGGGAACACGCGCAGCGTGGTCTACTTCAGTCCCTATCCCTTTGTCATGGCGCGGGGCCGCGGCTGCTGGATCTACGATGTCGACGGCAACCGGTACCTCGATTTCGTCAACAACTATACCTCCTCAGTTCACGGCCACGCCCACCCCCGGATCGTCGCGGCGATCAAGGAGCAGCTGGAGAGGGGCTGGACCTGCGCCGCCGCCATCGAATCCCAGCACCGCCTCGCCGAAATCATCTGCCGGAGGTTCAGGTCTGTGGAAAGGATCAGGTTCTGCAACTCGGGCACCGAGGCCAACATGATGGCCATCCGGGCCGCCCGAGCCTACACGGGCAGGGACAAGATCCTGAAGATGGAAGGGGGCTATCACGGCAGCTATCCGGAGGTCGAGATCAGCGCCCGACCGCGCCCGGAGCTTGCCGGAGAGGCCGAGAGCCCGCTGAGCCTGCCCGACAGTCCCGGAATACCGAAGGGCGTCGCCCGGGAGGTCCTCGTGGCCCCGTTCAACAACGCTGAAGCCGCGGAGAGGATCATCAGACAAAACCGGAGGGAGCTGGCGGCCGTCATCGTCGAGCCGATGCTGGGCATCGCTGGGCAGATACCGCCGAGGCCGGGCTACCTGCAATTCCTGCGGGAGATCACCGAGGCAAACGATGTCCTGCTGATCTTCGACGAGGTGATGACGGCGCGGCTGGCCGTGGGCGGGGCGCAGGAATTCTTCGGCGTGACCTCTGACGTCACCACCTTCGGAAAGATAATCGGGGGCGACCTTCCCGCCGGGGCCTTCGGCGGCCGCGAGGAAGTCATGGAGCTCTTCTCGCCCGAGCGGCGGGAGTTCATCCACCACGCCGGGACCTTCAACGGGAACGCGCTGGCGATGGTGGCGGGCATGGCGACGCTGAAGCTACTGAACGCCACGGCCATCGACAGGATCAACCGGATGGGGGAATACTTGGCCCAGGAGCTGAAGAAGATTTTTGCCGAGGCCGATGTCGCTGCACGGGTGACGGGGGCCGGTTCACTGCGCCATGTCCACTTCACCAGGGGGGAGGTCGTCGATTATCGGAGCGCGATGGCCGCTGACGAGATCGCGGCGCGGGTCTTCTTCTTCTCCCTGCTCAACGAGGGCATCTTCATCTCGCCGCGGGGGATGTTCTGCATCTCCACGCCGATGGAGAGGAGAACCGCAGACAGACTGGTGGAAGAGGCAGGGAAAATCGTTGGTGTTCTAAAGAGCCTCAGCAAGCGCTGACAGCCGCCCCGCCAAGGAATCTTAAAATCGCCCTGTTTTTCCTCCTTAACGTCATCTCGCTCTCAGCTGACCGGAGGGGTGGTTGTTACCATTTTTTCGAATTTGTAAAAATTGAGATGGACTATTAGTCCGCTGACACAGGGCCGCTCTCCAGAGGCATTGTTTGTCATTGTAATTAGAAAGTTGCACCAACTCACCTTGGATTTATCCGAGCGCCTTCCTTTTCTCCCGTAAAAGCCGTATCTACGGGACTCCTTTTGGGAGAACTTCTTACATCTTCATTTTACCTTCCAAATCCGGAATGTAATCTTTAACTATTTTCAAAGTTCTCTCCAATTTAAAACCAAAGTATAAACGAGTCCCCTATTTTGGAAACCGCCTTGATGCATTCTTCTATTTTTTAAGATGTTTTCTAAGATATTGCGGAGTATACCTTCACAACCCTCTTCGCAGGTTGCCGCTTGCTCTTTGATCCTCACTCTATGAAGGGGCTTAATCATGCCATATTCAACCAAATCGATTTTTCTCTCCCAAACTTCTATCTCCGGCTTGAGCCACCACGAAATCGAGCAAACTCATATTGCTTTCGATCTCCACCAAAACGTCGCTTTCGCTGCCTTCTCTGGCTTCCCTCCCGAGGACGGAGCCGGCATCTCCGCCCTTTTTCCAAGAACAACGACTTGATTCAGCTAGTCCTCAAAACTTTTCAGCGGACCCCTAAAAAGCGCGTATGAAAAGGGGGAAGGTTCCAATCTGGTGATGCCCCCTACAATCTTTCACCTCGGCGTCCTTTAGGTCCTGCTCGCTGCCGAACACCACCTTGCTGGCGATGGTGCCCTCAGCTGAGACCATGTGGATATTCATCTTAACTGCAATCACTTCAGCGATGTGTGGAACGCCGCCTCAGCTGAGACCATGTGGATATTCATCCCCTTGAACGACATCCATCTACCGAAGGTGCGCCTGCCCATCTCGTCGTAAATCCCCTTGAGGTCCAGCCCGATCATCGACTTTCTGTCCGGAACGATAGGGTAGTTGCGCGTTTTCAGCGTCCGCCCTCTGGCCCTCAACCCAGCAAGTAAAGGCCAACACCTCTAAGGACCCCCTGAGGATATCATTTTTTTCACAAGTTTTCCAAACTCCTCCACGACCTTCAGCCCGGACACCAATACCCCGTAAACCTTTTCGATATCGAGCCCCCAGTAGAGGTGGACCAGCACATTTCTGAAACCGGCCAGTTCCGACAGCCCATCGGAGAGCCCGGATGGGATCAAGCCCGTCTCCGAGAGTATCTGAAAGCTCTCCCGGTAGGTCGATGGCCTTTTCAGGCTACGCTCGGCTATCAGGTGGTTCGCTATGTCGATCGTTGCCTGGATGCCGACCAGCAGGGCGTGCAGGACCATGTTCCGCTTGTCCCTATCCCGCCGCAACTCCTCGAGCGGGATGCTCCGGTACCTCCGCCAGTCCTCCATCGCCTGCTCGAGTTCCCTTATGTGATCAATTATCCCCCTTTTGTCGAACATCTCAAGCCCTCGCGAGCAATTTTTCATCAAACCAGTCCAGGACCTCCCGATAGTCCAGGTACTCGGACAGAACCCCGGCCTCATACTCGACCCGTTTGGTTTCATCCCTGCAAAAGAGCAGTTTGCCGTCCCTGATGACCTCATGCTGGAAGTAGATCGGGGAGAAATTGAGAACCTTCACGTCGAACTCAAATTTGTGCCCCAGCGCAGTTTCAAGCGCCCCCGCGACCTTCATGGCAAACCTCTCGGACTCGTACGCCGAGGGTGGCTTCGATAACAATATCGCGATGTCTATGTCCTCAAACTCTCTCCCGGCGTAAAAGGAGCCGAACACGTAAGCCAGCTCAACCTCTTTAAAACCCCACAGAGTCTCCACGATTTTCTTGATTATCTCCTCTTTTTCACCCATCTTCTCCCGCCCAACATTCTGTCGCTGTAAAAATAAGCTTTCACCATCTGACCCGAACCAACCCTTTTCACCTCACCACGTTCATAAACCCGAACCCCATTGAGTTCAGCTCTCCGAACCCGGCATCCAGACCAAACTGAATCAACTCCCGCTTTTTGCCCTCCAAATAGCTGAAGTGGAACTCCCAGATGGAACCGAGCATCTTGACCTCCTTCCCCCCCATTACGACGTGATTGCAGACCGTCTTCTTGAACACGAACTGCTCAAAGATGGGGAACTCCTCGGCCGCCCCGCCGTAAAACTCGCGATATTTCTTAAACAGGTTTTCCTCCAGCTGCTTTACGAAGGGTTCAAAGGGCCATTCCTTTCTCCAGTAAACGTAATCGTAATCCCTAGGCGGAACGATGCCGTAGCTCTCAAACCTCTCCTTTGGTATGCGGAGCACGATCGGCGTCCCGGTGACCAGCCTGCATGACCTGCCCAGTCTAGGCTCAAGGGCGTTAACCGACTCGACCCTAAAGGACATGTCCCCGATGTTGACCTCAGCTCTTTCATCCACAATCTTAACCAATCTGTCATTCAAAAACCCGATCAGCCCAACCTCCGGCGAAGAGATCAAAAGCTGCCTGACCTCGCCTGCCGACATGTCCTGGGCTGGATCATTTTTCTCGCCCCTTTCAGGAAAGATGTTCGAGAAGCAGAAGAACTTGTATCCCCTTTTATCATGCAGCCTGACGTAGGGCGACCCATCAAGCAGGCTGTAGATGAACCCCTGGAGCTTGTGGTGGTACCTCAGGTCATAGAACTGATCCTTAACCGACTTCAGCCGGAGCAGCAGCCGCATGCAACCGAATAAACTCGTTTTTCAGATTAAAAATGTTCACGCCGAAAACTAGGTTCAACCGCCCAGAAACGACACCAGCAGCATCCTGACCCCGATGACGACGAAGACCGCCGCCAGGATCCTCCTCAGTATGGCCGCTGAAGTCCGCTTGGAGAGGTAGGGCCCGATCTGACCGCCGATGACGCAACCGATCGTCAGCGGCACCGCATACTCCAGCAGGACGTTGCCCAGCAGCCAGTGGGGAACAAGCGCGGCCACCGTGGTGATGGCCATGCCGAACATCGCCGTGCCCGCGGAAAGCCGGATGCTCATGCCCAGCATCAGGATCATGACCAGCTCATCGATGACGCCGCCGCCGACCCCGAACATTCCCGAGACGATTCCGCTGGCGAGGCTGCCCAGAACGGTGGCGGCGACCACGCGCCGGCTCAGCCGCAGTGATTCCGTGGTTTCAATCTCCCTAACCGAATTCCTCCTCTGAAACATCCGGGCGGCGAGGAAGATCAGCAGCCCACCGAACATCCCGGCCAGCCAGTTCGAGGCGACCAGCGTGGTGAGATAGGCCCCGAGGAAGGCGCCGGGAACATCCAAGGTGTCGAGCAGCAGCCCGACCTTGAAATGGATCTTTCGTTGGACCGCGTAGGCCAGCGTCGCGGAGATGGTGGTGAACATCACGGCAAAGAGGCTGACACCGACCGCCTGCTGCGTGGGCAGGCCAAAGGCGAGAACCATCATGGGGACGATGAAGGAGCCGCCCGCCAGCCCGATCATGGAGAACAGGGTGGCGATCAGCAGACCGGAAGAAAACAGGATCAGCTCCAGCATTAGGCACACCTCTTTGGACCAAAATCAATTTCTTGGCTTTTAAGATATCGCCGGCCGCGGCCAGGATTTCCAGAGTTACGGCCCCGTTAGGTGTCCCAGCTCCTTCCCGACCTCCAGAATCGCCCAAGCCCAGACCAGGCATTCGAAGCTCCGGATCAGGTCCCCACGTTGATAGAAATGTCCCGAGTCAGCGCGGTAGGCCCGGATGTTCTCCAGCATCCTAGCGCCATGCTCCCCCGAGGGCTGAACGCCGGCGAGGGACTCATCCAGCCGCCGCGTCCACTTCTCGATCTCCGCCCGGAGCTCATCTTCCAGCTTCATCCCCACCACCCACATCGGCCTCGGGAGGTATCCCAATGTTCACCACCAGCAGCTCCCCGACGAGGTCCCCGCGGAGCAGCAGCCCCTTCTTCGGCCGGTGGAAGGTGAGGGTGGCGTTGGCCCGCACCGCCCGGCCGCAGACCTCACCGGTGAGAGGGTCCAGCCCTGAGGGAACATCGACCGCGAGCCGGTAGGCCCGGCTGCGGTTAATCATGTCAATCACCGAGGCGTGGGGCTCCCGGAGCTGTCCCTTGATCCCGGTGCCGAAGATGGCGTCGACGATGACGTCGGCCTCGGCGAGCGCCTTCCCGAGCCTTTCCATGAAATCGGCGCCGGCAAGGGTAACCAGCTCCACGCTCCCCCTCATCTGTCTCAGTATCCTCAGGTTGTGCGCGGCCTCGGCGGTCTTAACCTCCTCATCCCGGCCCAGGAGGAAGACCTTGACCAACGACTCGTAGGCGGCCATGTGCCTGGCGACGACGAAGCCATCGCCGCCGTTGTTCCCCGTGCCCGCCACGACCACCACCTTCATCCCCGCTGGATCCATCCGGGCGATGAAATCGGCCACCCCCTTGCCCGCGTTTTCCATCAGCTGCAGCCGGGTGACCCCCAGTCGTTCAGCACGAGCCTCGATGGCCCTCATCTCCTCGGGAGTTATCGCCGTGTCATATGCCATACCAGCACCTCCTTCGGCGCTCCCGCAAACACCTGCAACGCCTCGGCCTCAACAAAATGCAGCCGGCCGGGAGCCACCAGCAGGTGGGGCGGCGGGCCGAAATCCTCGCGTTGCAGCCTCTCCACCTGATCGGCACGGACCAAACAATCGTCGGCCCCCGCCCGGGCCACCACGGCCAAGAGGAGATCGGGGGTGAAAAAGCCTCCCCTTAGCCGCTCCTCCAGCCCTAACAGCAACCGGATCGCCTCCGGGGCGGTCATGGCCCTCTCCTTGTCCCGGAGATCAAGGAACAGCATCGTGTGCCAGCCGTGCTTCAGGTTTTCTGCCAGGACCTCGTAGGGTCGGGTTGAAGGATTGTCGGGAAAGGGAACCGTTGCCGAAGGCCCGAACTTGTAGCTCTGCAGGCCGAGCAACCCGGCGGCCGCGGAGGCTATCGAGGCCGCGTGCACGATCTTGGTCCCGATTCCGGCCTTGGCGGCGCGGAGGCGCAGGTCGACGTGCGTGGTCGCGATCATCGGGTCTCCGGGGACCAAGAAAGCTACCTTTTTCCACCGGGCATGATCCAGAATTTCTCCGGGGTCCTCCTCTACATCTCTGCGGCTGACCACACGGACCCGCTTTCCGATCCTTTTCTCCAGCTGGGCTAGGACCAGGCCGGGCAGCAGGCTGGTGTACAGCTCAGCATAAACGACGTCGGCCTCCTGGGCCGCCCTGAGCCCCTGCAGCGAAATCCCATCGGCCCCAAGCCCGAGCCCGATAAAAGTCAACATCTTCCACCACAGAACTCTCTTAGGGTGGCTGCCTTTTTTCATTTTTGATAAACGGCTGAATCCGGAGCAACTTGATCTACAAAGGGCTGAACCTCACTATCCTGTTTGAGAACTTGAACTCCCCGACCCAGAGATAATCACCGTCAAAGCAAATTCCGGCCGGATTGAAGAGGCTGTCACGACCGATTCTGGGCTGACGATCACGATGCCTCCCTTCCCCAAGATGACATCCGGCGGCCATTTTCCTGATATCGCCTCCTCAACGTCCTCCCAGACCAGAACACGGTGGAAGCCCGTATCCGCAAGGAACAGATGTCCCTGTCTCACTGCTGCGCCCTAGGGCCCGTTCATCCGCCCTGGACCGCCGACAGAGGCAACGGGAGCAGCGTTGTTTGAAATCTCTGCCACCCGGTAAATCTTGACGGAATGGTCGTAGATTGTGTCGACTGAGAGGTACTCGCCTTCAGAATAAAGTCGCCGAGGGTCTTCATTCAGAGTGAACTTGGGTGAGGGATTCAGGTTCTCGTCCGGCAACCCCTCCCATACGTAAACCTTTTCCGCGCCATAGTCCGCCAGGTAGAAATAGCGGTCGTCCAAAGCTACTCCCTTCAGATCTTGAAAGGCGATGCTCCCCATCCTACCCTGGATGATCGTGTCCGGCAGGTCCCCCTCCAGCGGGAGTTTCCTCCAAATATACAGTTTTCTGCCCCGCGAGCGCGAGGGTGTTCTCCCACAGCGCGGTGAAGGCCCATCCTGCAGAGAATACACTATGTCCGGAAAGGCGCCGCTTTGGTCGGGAAGGCTTTTCCAGACGTAGAGCTTTCGATCAAAGTCAGAGGTAACGAAGAGATTCTTTCCGTTTGAGGCCGGCACCCCGTTCTGGATGAAGAAATTTGCGGTTGGCGTGTTGGTGGAGAAATCCGGGCTTCAAATGATGAAATCGAGCACCTGATTTCTGGACGTCGGAACGGAATTGTACCCGATAGCTCTGTTGAGGTTTCCCTGTGAGAAATAAATTCGGCCGCCCGCCGACAGGGTGATAAATTGCAATGGAAAAATTGTCCTTCCTGGCGGGATAGATTTTCATGTGCACTTTCAAGATCCGGGTTACACTTACAGGGAGGACTGGAAAACGGGAACAGAATCCGCGGCCGCGGGTGGCACCACTTTGGTGGTCGACCATGGCAACACCAACCCACCATCAACCAGCCCAAAAAATCTAAGGGAGATTATCAAGGCTGCGGAAGGGAAAGCGATCGTGGACTTCGGAATTAACGGTGCGGTCACGTCAAAAAACTTGGACCAGCTGCCGAAGCTCGCTGCTGAAGGCGTGATGGCATTCGGTGAAATTTACATGGCTGAATCCATACCTGAACTCGAGAGGGTTGAAGACGGCACCCTGCTCGATGCTTTTAAAATCATCGGAAAAACGGGCTGCATCGCCGGGGTTCATGCGGAAAACTGGGAAATCGTCTCCCACTTTATGAAAAAACTTAAGAGAAGAAAGGATCCCCTCGCACACTGTGAAGCTAGGCCAGAGATAGCAGAGGCAGAGGCGATCTCAAAGGCATTACTTTTTGCACGTGAGGCGGGCGTTCGCCTCCATATTTTCCACTTGAGCACGAAGCTCGGCCTTGATCTGGTGGTGCGTGCAAGGGCCCACGGGCAGGATGTAAGCACCGAGGCCCTTCCCCATCACCTTCTTTTCCGGAAAGAAGACATGAAGAAACTCGGCCCATATTTGAAATGCAATCCTCCCATAAGAAGCGAGGAAAACAGAGTGGCCCTTTGGAAGGGATTGAAAAACGGAGGAATAGATATGGTCTCGAGTGATCACTGGCCAATGCCGCTCTCCGAAGTTGAAGCGGGATGGAAAGATATCTGGAAAGCGGGGTCGGGTGTGGCCGGGGTCGAAACAAGAATACCACTCTTGCTGACCTACGGTGTAAGAAAAAATTTAATTTCAATGGAAACCTTTGTGAAAGTCACTTCCGAGAACCCGGCTCGGAGATTAGGCCTTTACCCGCGGAAGGGGTCAATAAGAGTAGGGGCGGATGCCGATTTAACAATCATTGATTTAAGGAAAAGGACCAGAATAAAGATAGAGAATTTGCATACTAAAGCTGGTTACACACCCTTTGCTGGTTGGGAGATTGTGGGCGTGCCGTGGTTAACCTTGGTGCGTGGAAAAATCGTGATGGAGGACGGTGAAATCGTGAGCAAACCCGGATGGGGTAAGTATATTCGACGGGATTATAGAAAGGGGGGACAAAGGTGTCAGCTGGAAAATCTGAGTTCGAAACACTGCTCAAGCTCATGAGCGGGCAGGGCACCGTCCGACACTTTAAGCCCAAATCTGTTCCTGACAAACTTATAGAAAAAATACTTGAGGCCGCTAGGTGGGCCCCATCAGGTGCCAATACACAGCCATGGGACTTCATCGTGGTGAAGGATTCAGAAGTAAAGGAGAAAATAGCCCAAATTTTCGCCGAGACTTACGAAAGGGCCAAAAAATTGGACAGGAAATTTCCCTTCTACAGCAGTGAGGTTTTACGAAGGAGGTTCACTGAACCTCCCGTTTTGATCGTGGTCTGCGCCGACAAACGATTCACAAGGGCTTATCCAAAGACCAGCTACAGAGAAGAAATCTTAGATGTCAGCATGGGGGCGGCCATTCAGAACATGATCTTGGCAGCAAGGGCCCTCGGGCTAGGGCTCAGCTGGGGAACCGTAAATTTTCACTTGACCAGGAAGCGGCTCAGCCGACTCTTAGGTGTCTTACCATGCATCAAGATAATTGAAGTCCTCCAGCTCGGTTTCCCTGCGAAGCGCGTCTCACCGCGTTTCAGGCGGCCGGTAGATGAATTCACGCACCTCGATAGGTTCGATGCCTCAAAGATCCGAAGCGGAAAGGAGATTGAGAATCTACTGAGGACAAGAAAAGTCCCAGATATTTATTCGAGAATAACATAGGGGGTAAAATTGTTGAATCCGACTGATAGTAAAAAAGTTGATCTGTCGATGGAGTTCTGCGGGCTCAGATTTGAAAACCCGTTTCTCCTCTCCTCAGGGCCACCAACAGCAAATGTCAACAAGATAGAGAGAGCCTTTGAAGCCGGATGGGCCGGTGTAGTCACAAAGGTTTTGGGTTCAAAACCGCGGCCAGATCCCCATCCCAGAATAGCCAGCCTACATTACGGTGGAAAGGTAATCGCGATTGAAAATATAGAATCGGTGATTTACCCCTTAAAGGAATGGCTGCCTAAAATCACGGAAATCAAGAAAAAATATCCGGAGAAAATCTTGATACCAAATCTAATGGGCGGCGCGGAACCGGAGTGCTGGCAACGGATGATTAAAGACCTGCAGGAGGCCGGAGCCGATATGATTGAACTTAATTTATCCTGCCCGTTGACTGATGAAGTATGGACCGTAGGCGCAACCTTGGGGCAAGATCCAAATTTAACGCGGGAAGCCACGAGTTTGGCCAAAGAGGTCGCAACCGTACCAATAATGGTAAAACTCACCCCTAACGTGACGGACATAACCTTAACGGCAAAGGCGGCCGAAGATGGAGGAGCCGACGCCATCTCCGCCATAAACACCATCAAGGGTCTTATAGGAATAGACCTCGAAAGAATGGAACCCTTGCCCTCCGTAAAAGGGATATCCGCATTAGGAGGAATCTCCGGCCCGGCAATCAAACCCATTTCCCTCCGCTGCGTGGCGCAGATAGCAAAAGCAACTAAGTTACCCATCTCTGGAATCGGTGGAATATCTAAATGGGAAGACGCGGTTGAATTTTTCATGGTAGGAGCATCAACTGTCCAACTCTGCACCGCCGTAATGATCGGAGGATATAGAATTATAAGTAACCTCAAAGACGGCGTTTCGACCTATCTCTACAGCAAGGGGTTTGGTTCGGTAAAGGAATTGGTGGGTTACGTCTTGCCCAAAATCAAGAGCCAAGAAAATCTGGATTACTCTTATTGGACAACACCGGTGTTAAACGCCTCTCGATGTACCAAGTGCGGGCTGTGTCAAATCGCCTGTATGGACGGTGGTTCTGCGGCCATCACGATAGAAGATGGGCTACCTAAAATCAACCAAGAAAAATGTGATGCCTGCGGACTCTGCGCACAAGTTTGCCCCAAAAGAGCTCTGATTTTAAAGCCTTGGGATTAATTAAAAAACGGGCTACGATTTTGAATCCGTTCAGCTTGATTGTAAGACCAAGAAGATTTTCAATAGTTTTTGTATATAGTTAGCGTGAAAAAGGAGAAACCTTTAATTGCTCAACCATTTTTTAAATTTAGAAGCGGATATTGAAAGCGGGCCCGTGGCTCAGTCTGGCAGTCGGGTTTCCGGCCAAAAGCAATCGGCTCTTAACGGTCGATTGGGAGCTAACCGATCGGTCGTGGGTTCGAATCCCACCGGGCCCGCCATAAACATAATTTGTCAAAATCTGCATCCAAAGAATCACTTTTCCGTGCCCAAGGGTCATTCCGTTTCTCCGGTCGGCCAAGACTTATCCGGCCCTGACGATGTTTGCCGCCGCCTTTCGGAGCCTGTTCATGATCGCAAGGCCGATGCCCGTGGGTTCAACACCCTCGGCGAGGATGACGTTTACATTCTCCGCGTCGAACTCCCGGAGGGTTCTGAACAGCCCCTTGGCAATGGTTCGGGGGTTCCGGCGCTCCCCGACCACCTTCACCAAGGCTAATCCGTATTCCGCGGCGGTCTCCGCCACCGCCATGATGCCGACCCTTTTTCCCTCACCATCATAACCGGCCGCAAGTTCCCTGATCTTAGCGACCACTGCCTGGGGCGGGCCCTCGACCAACACCAGCTCCGCTCTGGGAGCATAATGCCGGTACTTCATGCCCGGCGCCTTCGCGATGGCGGCCTCAACGGGCATTTCCGCTCGCGCGATAGGATGAACCTCAACTCTGCCCAGCACCCGTCTCAGCTCGGTGACCGTGATCGGGCCCGGCCTCAGCAGTACCGGCGGATCGGAGGTCACATCGAGAACCGTGGACTCGACACCGTAACCCACCTCACCGCCATCGATCAGAATCTCTATCTTGCCGGAAAGGTCTTCCCAAACGTGCCTGGCGGAAGTCGGGCTCGGCCTGCCCGCGAGGTTGGCGCTCGGGGCGGCCACCGGAACATCCGCCTCCCGGATCAGGGACTGGGCGATGGGATGGCTAGGCATCCTCACCGCGACGGTGGCCAGTCCAGCGGTGGTGACGGCGGGCACAAGCTCTGATTTCGGCAAGAGCAACGTCAACGGCCCGGGCCAGAAGGTCTCGATGAGCCTCTCCGCCTGAGCAGGTACCGTCTCCGCCAGCAAGTGCACGTCGTCCCTGTCGGCAATATGAACGATGAGCGGATTATCCATGGGCCGGTTCTTCACTTGAAAAATTCTCTGCACGGCCGCCTCATCCAGCGCGTTGGCCCCAAGCCCATATACTGTCTCGGTGGGAAAAGCGACCAGACCTCCCTCCCTGATAACGCGGGCCGCAAACCTGATCTTCTCTAGGTCCGGGGACTCGGGATTTATTTCCAGCACCAAGGTGGCAACCACACCATCACCGCCACATCCATGGATATAGAGCGCTCAGGATTTGTATGCCTAATGGGACAGGCGCCCTGCTGACCGAAGTCGTTAATCCTTCGGTCTGATTTCCCTGCCCGCATATTGGTTTAAAGATAAAGACCATCGTTAAAGTTTGAAGGCAAACCTATAATTTAACCGCTGGGATAACACGCCGATCCAGCCCGAGCAGCACCTGTTTACTCCTCTTCCTTCTTTTCCTCTTTGCCTTTGACGCCCTTAGCCAGGCCCTTTCCGACACCCTTAACGATGCCCCAGCCCTTCTTCACTCCTTTGCCCAAGACTTCACCTGTCTTCTCGGCGGTCTCTTCGGCCCTGCTCTTTTTCTTCTCCTCAGCCATGCCGGCTCACTCAAGGGATGTCTCAGCCGCTAGAGATAAAAAGTCCATGGCTACCTCAATCTCCGACCAATCTAATGGCACCGAGCACCTCCTCGATCAGCTTGAGCTGACGCCCCGTGAACCTTCGCGGGTTCAACGGTACAATGAGGTTGGAAGCGTGTCCAGAACAGATCTCAGCCAGCTCGTGCACGAAATCAAGCGTGCGTCTAAAGCCATTTTCCACCATCAACTCGTAGAAGCAATCCAAGAGAACCACTGACCTGCCCCGGACAAAGCTCAGCCGACTTTCCACGAACTCCTTCAATCGATTCAGCTCCTTTGGAGGTATGACGATCTCCCCGAGAATCCGGTGCGAAGAAATAAAAATTACTGGGGTTCGGAGCAGACCGTGCCTTTCCACCTCCTTTGGGCTTCGCGAGGTAATCCAGAACCCTGGAACACCGTGAATAATCTGATCTAAAAATATCTCCCGCCACTGCGGCCGGGCACTCAAAACCAGATAGCTTCGCCCTTTAGCCAGCCGGTGCCTGCGTGGGGTGGAGAGGCTGGCCTCGGGAAGCGGCAGCAGAAACCGCGACAGTGGCGGCAAAGGCATGAAGGCGCGGTGGACTATGGCGCTTCCCAGCGAGACCTCCACTGCGATTAAACCGAAAGCGGCCGTCGATGGGAACTCGACATCAAGGAGGACCAGGGCGAAGTCTCCAGCCAACAAAAATCCCAGCGCCAGCAAGCAGCCCACCAGCGTGTTCCTCAAGTACTTGCGAAAGAATCCGGTTTGCATCTGTCGAAAGAGCCTGAAGAGACGGATTGCCGAGACGACCAGAATCACCACTACGTAGACGTAAAGAAGTGCGTAGGCCGGCTTCAGGTTGTAATCATAGCCCCAGTAATAAAGCACCGTTGCACCGATCAGATTGCCGGTGACCAGAAGAACAACAAAGGCGCAGCCAACGCCGAAGAGCAGCCACCAGAAACGGTTATCGTTCAACAGGCGGGGGTTGGTGGAAGCTTGGATCAGAGCGACAAAACGGAGAGAGAAAGGGGCGATAAAAATTACCCCGACCGTTTCCACCTAGCTCCAAAAATCAGGGGAAGGTAAACTGAAGTAAATGCGCCTCATGAATTCGCTCAGCATCCAGAAAAAAGCGCAGACGAGCATCAGCAGGAAAACCAGGTTGATCCTTTTCCTAGGGGCCCGGAGCGTAAAGGCGGCCAGAACCAAGGTCAGAATAATGCCGACTAAAGTGGGCAACGCATAAAAGTTCATCCTCACCGCCCTAACTATCCCCTAACTTCAATAACGTATATTCCTTTTCAGAAAGCAGGTTTCCGTTCTTGGGGAGTCAATTCAGGCGCGACACCATTCCACGGTGTCTTTGAAGAGTTCCTCTCCGTCACACTCCCTCGGCTGGAACTCGTTGCCCCTCTCCCGATAGCGTTCGGCCACCAGCTCGGGGTCAGCCCGGTCGGGAACAAACTTCGTCAACTCCCCAATTGACAGCGGCATGGAAATCAGTCCGGTCTTGTAGTGCATGCTGTAAGGAGCCCGGACATCACCCATGGGTTTGATAATCGAGGCATCGAGCAGGACCTTGTTGGCCCGTTCCTCCTTTTTCGCCGTCTCTGAAGTCGTCAGCCCGGGCAGCTTCTCGGCAACCCGCGACTCCACAAATCTGACGATGTCCGCATAGAAGCTAAAGAGGTTGCGCTCCCTCCTCTCGGTCCTGAGCGGCTTGGGCCGGTAGTCTGGCGGCAACTCGTGGGGCTTGAACCGCGCCCAGATCTGGAAACCGCGCGATCCCGAGAACTTCAGCGCCGGTTCGACCCCATAACCCACCAACACCTCATGCGCCGTCCGGACCACCTTTTTGGTCTCCTCCAGAGGAACCCCCTTTCCCGCATCAAAGTCAATGACCAGCCAGTCGGGACGGTCGCTGCCCACCCGGTGCAGGTAGGGAATGAAGTCGATACCGTGGATATCCAACCACCTCTCGATATCCTCTCGGCTCTTGATCGTGATGTATTTGGGCCCCAGCTTCCGCTGCAGCCAAGCCCTGCCGGTGAAGAGCCTGAAAACCGAGACCCAGCGGTCGCGGCAGAACTCAAGCAGAACATCGACCACTTGGGGATAATAACGTTTGGCCCGGTAGACCTTGAGATAATCCTGGTTCAGCTCCGACCTGATCTGGCGCCACCTCTTCTCAAAATATTCCCGGCCGCGGTCGGACAGGGAATACTCGCCCGCCTTCTCCACCACTAGGCCATTCTTCACCAAGGAGTCCAGGAGCTGTCTCGTCTCCTCCTCGGAAAACTTCCTGCCGGCATCGCGGCTTATCTTCTCTTGGATATGGGAAAGCTCAACAAATCTGCCTACCCTCTTTATCGCCAACGACATCAGTACGTGATCCTCGGGGGTCGCCCGCGACAAGGTCTCACCAGAAGCTAAGCCCCGGTGATCTCATTCAGCTTCTCGCCAAGTTTTTTCTCCGCGCAGCTCCAGCAGACAAAGGTGGCCTTCGCCTCGCCCGGCTTGACCAGCTTGACGTACGCTGAATCGTAGCTCATGATCTGAATCGCCTTGCCACAGAGCTTGCACTTGGGACCCTTCACCATTTAATCCACCCGAACCGGTTTACATCTTAGAATTAACTTCAACCCAAATAAGAGGCTTTGCCACGGCCCTTCGGCAGGTTGAGTGGCCCTACGGAGGCCAGGGAGTTTTTAACCGCGGGAGAGATAAGCTAATCCGATGAGATGCTGCCACTCCTGACCCCGCCGAAGCTAGACCTGAAGGAACTGGCCAAGGTGCAGGAGCGGGTCGCCGAAAGGGTCGTCCAGAGCGATGGCTTCAGCAAGTTGGAGAAGATTGCCGGATGCGACATCTCCTTTGCCCAAAGCGACCGGGCCTTTGCGGCCGCGGTGGTCCTGAGTTATCCTGCTTTGGAGGTTCTTGATCAGAGGGCTATCAAGCTCAAGCTGAAATTTCCTTACCTGCCCACCTTCCTCGCCTTCCGGGAGCTGGAGGGAATGCTTAAGGTCCTGCATGGAATTGAGGCGGACGTGTACATGGTCGGGGCCCAAGGTGTCGCTCACCCGAGACGGGCGGGGCTCGCCAGCCATCTCGGGGTAATCCTCGACCGGCCGACGCTAGGGGTGGCCAAATCCAAGCTCTGCGGTGGGGCCGAGGAACCGGGAAAAATGCGGGGCAGCTTTTCCCTGCTGAAGGAAGACGGAGAAACCATCGGTGCGGTGGTCAGGACCAGAGACAGAGGCCGGCCCGTGTACGTCAGCGTTGGGCACAAAATCTCGCTCCCGACGGCGATTAAAATCACTTTGGAAACGACCCGAGAGCATCGCTTGCCCGAGCCGCTGAGGCTCGCCCACGTCATCGCCACCCGGGCGATGCAGACTAAATAGAGGGAGTATCACTAAATTAGGTGGTCGCTTGAAATACCGCAGACTTCAGAACTTCATCGTGGCCCGTCTGGACGAGGATGAAAAAATTATCGAATCGCTAGAGAGGATCTGCTCCCATGAAGGGGTAACCGGCGGCGTCATCCTGTCGGCCGTGGGAGCGCTTAAGAGCGGCACTCTCATCTTCCGACGTGGTTGCCAGGGTGAATTTAACGAACACCTCGAAATCATCGGCAACGGCAACATAAGCCGTGCCGAGGGAAAAGTCAAAGTCCACCTACACATCGCCGGAGGAAACGAAAAGACTGTCATGACCGGACATCTCGTGGAGGGGGTAGTCACCGTCTTCTGCGAAATTTTAATTCAGACGCTGGGCTTTAACCTAGAAAGAAAAATGGACCACAGCCTGTTAAATCAAGGCGTGCTCAATCCTTACGTGCTTGAGCCCTAAGGTGGTGCCATGAAATTCGGTCTCTCCGGACTGCTCTTCCCCGAGTCCACGGTAGAAGAGGTGATCACTAACATCGGCGAACTCGGCGCCGATCATGTGGAGCTAATCTTCGACTTGCCCAACTTTCCCCCGAACACCAGCCTGAGGGTGCTGCCTAGTCTCAAAAAGCTGATTGACTCCTACGGCCTAGGCGCCTCCATCCACGGGCCGATCTGGGACCTCAACCCGCTCAGCTGGCACAGCACGATCAGAAGGCTGGCGCTGAAGTACATGAGGAAAAGCATCGACGTCTGCAGCGCCCTAGGTGGTGAAATTGTGGTGGTCCATCCGGGAAGATGCCCCTTCCCACGGGTGAAAAATTTTCTTTCTCCGGCACGAGAGCGTTTCCTGAGATTTACTCAAGAATCGCTGGAATATGCCCGCAGCCGGGGCGTGAAACTGGCCCTGGAAAACTTCCCCATGGCGGCGGAATTTCCCTACTCCTCTCCCCAAGAAATGCTACCGCTGGTCAAAGAGCTCGACGGCTTGGGGATAACCTTCGATGTGGGGCACGCCTTCCTGAACAAGATCTGGCAGAACATCAGCTCCCCGGAGAGAAGAATCGCTGAGGAAATAAAGCTGGTCGGAGACCACATCGTCAACGTCCACTTTCACGATAACCGGGGCCGGCACGACGACCACCTGCCGCCCGGAGAGGGCTCGATAAACTTCAGGCCCATCGTCAACGCCTTGAGAAAAATCGGCTACGATGGCTGGATCACCGTCGAGCTGCACCACCTCGCCGGCAGGGACCCTACAGAAATCGGCGAAACCGGGCTCAAGAGGACCAAGGATCTTTTCAGGTTTTGAACTCCGCCACCACCGTGGTGAAAACCGGACCCCTGACATCGATTTTTTTGTTGTTCGAGGTTATGTAGCGCTGCGCCGCCTCGTCCAGCCTGAGGTTAACGTCAGCTAGGGACTTGGCCGCCCGAACGCGGATTTTTACCTCCTTCTCACCTCGCTGGGCTGCCTGTTCTATCTCCGCGGCCGCCAGAGCCGCGAATGCAGCCAAGTACGAAATTCCAGTCGCCCTGCCCCGGCTCCGAACGGCGTTCAGGAAGCTGTTGTCCTCCCACCCCTTCGGAGGCACGCCGACAACATTGCCGTCGTAGACGTAAATCTCGTTGAAACCAGCCGGGCCGATGAGCTTGGTGCTGTTCTCCGGCTCCACAACTTTCACGACCACCCGCCTGCCCGCCAACTCACCCTCGTAGGCCTTGAACTCGCAGGGGCTCGGCTCGTCGGCGTGTTCCCGGGCCGTCCTCACGATGGCCTCAGCAATCCTTTTGCCGGCCTCGGTGCTGGGCTCCCGCTGCAGCTTTATCGCCGCCGCCAGCTCCTCATCGGAGAACTTTACCGTGCCATAGAGATAGGGAAAGACCAGCCGACGGATATCCGTCTCACCTGTCCGGATCATCAGCAACCGCTCCAGACCGATGCCCAGGTTGAAGACTGGGTAGGCGATGTCGTAGTTGCTCAGCGCCACCGGGCTGTAGAACCCGGCATCGCCGACCTCGAGATATTCTCCGGTCTTGGGATGCCTGACGAAGACCTCTGATTCCGTCTGAGGAGCGTAGTACTTCGATGTGGTCTTCTTCCGGACCAGCTTGACCTCGTCGAACCCCAGCCTGGAAAAAACCTGCTTAGTGATCTCCTCCCCGTCCTCCAGGCTCATTCTCTCCGCCATGATGACCATCGAAGCGGTCCAGGATTCGTAAAGATGGCTTTCGTCCAGCCTCTGCTCCCTCCGGAACTTGGGGCCGATGGAGAAAAGCTGCAGCGGCAGCGGCTCCCGGTGCTGAAGCTCCCGGAGGGCGCCAAACCAGGCCGCCGTGGTGTGCGATCTCAGGGTGAGATCCATCGGGACCGGCCTGAGCTTCTTGAACTCAGGAAAAAGTGAGAGAACAGCCGTGGCCTGTTCTTCCCTGATCCCCAGCTCCTGGGCCATGACCTCAACTAGGCTGTCGGCCTCTATCTCTCCTTTTTTGTAGCGCCGGAATATCCCCTGAAGCTTTTTCAGATCATCAAAATCCGGGACAATCTTTTTTATCTCCTGCAGCTTCTTCCGACCGATGCCGATATCGGGCCGCTCCAGCCCGGCTAGGAAAAAGACCCGGTCGAGGATGACGGCGGCCTCGGGACCATACTGGGCCTGCACCTCCCGCTTGTCCACAATAATGGGTAAAACCACCTCAGTGAATCCCAGTTCTAGAAAAACCCGCCTAACCTCGATGATCAGCTCCTGCAGCGGATGGGGCTTAGCCTTTTGCTGCAGGGCGAAAAACCTGCCCTTTTTCTCGAGCAGCTCCCCGCTCTCCAGCCAAGTCCGCTCATAATCACTCTCGGCCTTTGACCTGATTTCCCTGAGATCGAACTTCAAGCTCAACCGCCCCGCTTCTCCAGCGCCCGCTCGAGCCGCTGCTGTCTCAGGGCCAAGGTCAGGTCCCCTCTGGTCCTCTCCAGCACCTGCCGCAACATGTCCTGCCGCCTCTTCATCCCGGGAAGCACCGCGTCCGCGTAATCGAACTCCATCAGGAACTCAAAAATGGTCTCCATCAGCTTCAGCATGGCCTCAGCGCGCTCGATTTCGTTAGCCCGGATTAAATCTAGGATGTGGCGCCGCAGCTCACCAGCCGCGTCCGCCAGCGCCGCCAGATAGGGCTTGTAGGGGATGCCGATCTCGTCGACCTCCAGCAGCTTCCCTCCCAAGATCGCCGCCCTAACTATCTCCGCCTCGCCATACTCCTGCTGGGCTGAAAGCACGATTCCCGACTCCGCCAGCTCCGGGGCATCCGCGGTCAGCTTCGCCAATGAATTCAGCCCCTCCCGCGCCTCGGCAAGGAACTTGTCCGCCGCCGTTTGCTCCCCACGATGGATGGCCGCAATCGCCTTGGCGGCGGCCCGGATCGTCTGCCGCGAGGCCTCCAGCGCTTGCTCCCTCAGCTCCGCCTGGCTGTCAAAATAGGCCCTCATCCGTTCCAACAAGTTTGCGCCTCCTTCACTAACTAAAAGGTCAAACTATTCAAGGCTTGTGGCTGCGTCTCCCACTAGCGTCTGCTGAGGAGGACCACGCGGCTGAGCTCCGCCTCGTCAGAAACCCGGTAACCGGTGGCCTCTGCAACCGCCCGTGCAAAATCAACTATTTCCGAATGGAGCGGCATGTTCTCCAGACCGAGCCGGCTCCGGGAATAGCCCACACACATGTAGGCCTTGACCTCAATGAAATCGGCTTCAGTGTCTTCAACCATCCTCGCGTAGGCCTGAGGATCCCTGAAATTCAGGCCCTTGACCAGCGTCAGCCGGATTACCTTGCGACAGCTGAACGAGGCCAAGATTTCCAAGCTCCGCCTGAGCCTTTCCCAGCCATCGCTCCGCACGGGGCGGCAGATCCGCTGATAGCTCTCCGGGTCTGGCGCCACCAGGGAGATGTAGAGCTGGGTCGGCTCCACCAAGCGTTCCAGCACCTCGGGATGCTGCCCATTGCTCACCAGAAAACTGGTCATCCCGCGCCTCCGACACTCCTCAATCAATCCGTTGATCTTAGGATACAGCGTGGGCTCCCCAGCTAGGGAAATAGCACAGTGATTTGGTGCCAGCGCCTCCCGGAACTTTTTTTTATCAACCTCAGGATTTCCTCCGAATCCGCTGAGGAGCAGCCGCTGGGCAGCAATGGCCTCCTCCAGAATCTCGGCCGGATCGTCAGTTTCACCTTCCCAGCGCGGGTTGGTTATCTCGATGTTGCGCCAGCAGAAGATGCACCTATGATCGCAGAGGGGCAGGCCGGGCGCCAACTGCAGGCAGCGGTGGCTTTGGATTCCGTAGAACTTCTGCTTGTAGCAGCTGCCCCGATTCAGCAGGCTTTTTCTCGTCCAGTGGCAGACTTTCACCGCTGCATGGCGGTGCCGGCCCACAAATCGATAGCCCGCCTTCTCCAGCTCCAAAACCACATCCCTCGGAATGAACATCGAGTCACTCCGCCTTGACCAGTTTCTTCTGGAGCATCTTGACAATCTGTTTTTTCACTTCCTCAAACGAGCCTTTGCCGGTAACGCTGGCGGCGCCCGCGTGACCGCCGCCGCTACCGTTGAACTGCTTCCCCAGTTCCTCCATCATCTCGCCAAGGTGCAGCCCCGTCTCCTTAAGGAACTCAGGACTGGCCCGGCCGCTGACCCGGAACTCCCCTTTTTCCTCAGAACCAACGAAGGCCACATCCGCCCCAATCCGAACCAACATCCCTGCGGCGTCACCCTCGAAAGAACCTAGGTCCGAAAAGACGATCAAGCGACCGTTTATGCGCTGCAGCTCGGAGCGCCCAGCGGCCTTGAGCATGGCCACTCTCCGGGAGAGGTCATCGGGTGGCTTGAGGAGGTCCAGCGCCCGATTGTAATCCGCCCCAGCCTTCAGCAGCCCCTCCACCACCGCGAAGGTGTCTGGATTGGCAAACCTGAAATGGCCGGTGTCACTGATGACCCCCACCAGCAGCAGCGAGGCTTGGTCGGGCGTCAGCTTGACACCCATCTCGGTCAGAATACGGTAGATGAGTTCCGACTCCGAGGTGATGTCCTCACGAACATAGTAGAACTTTGCCAGCTGCCTCATTTCCTCCACGGGTTTGTGATGGTCGATAACGGCGAAGGGGATGCCGGAATCCTTAAGCTTCTGGCCGAATTCACCCAAGTGACCGAAGCTTGAGGTATCGACGAAGATGGCCAAGTCGAAATCAAGCTCCGGATTCACCCCAATCTTCCGACTAAAGCTGTTCAAGACGGCCTCAGAAATCGCTGCGAGATCGTCGGCAGCCGCGGCCTTAACCCGGCCCCCCAGTCCGGCCATAGCCTCGGCCAGAACCACGGCGCTGGCCACGGCGTCGGGGTCGGCATTGCGGTGGCAAAGCACGACAATACGCTGCCCGCTGCTAGCAGCTTGGATTAAAAAGTCTGCCGCCTCCCTCATCTGGCCCGCCTAGCTCGCCAAGCCCTCTGATCCCTGGCCCTTCAGCGCCTCGTCAATCTTGGCCTGCATCTCCCGCAGGCGCTGGATGGCACGCTCACTCTGGCGCTCCAAGGTCTTGATCCTCAGGTCCAGTGTTTCCTTCTGCTCGGCAAGGCTCTTCTGAAGCTCGGCCTTGTTGACTTTAACCAGAATCGTCCCCACGCTCTTGTAGACCACGGTGTCTTCGGGCAGTTTAGCCAGTTCCTCGTGTGCCCTCTCAGTCTCGCGCAGCAGCAGTTCCAGCTGCTGTCGCTGGTTCATCAGTATCTGCGCCTGCTGTTGCGCCTGCTGAAATTGGGCCAGCTGATGCCTTAGCTGCGGCGAAAGTTTATCCATCTCTTTTCCTCCTTGGCTCCAACATGTCGCGCGCAACAATCGCCCATCTTATGAACGAGTTGAGCGCTGCACGCAGGGCCGCTGTGTCTTTTGCATCTACCTGCAAAAATAAATCATTTTCTCTCCGGAAGATCTTTGCCCGGCACCGGGAGGTTGCCGGCAGCTCCTCCTCCGGGGCAAGGGCACGTCTCACCGCCTCAGCCTCACGGGCGCTCCCAAACTCCAGCCTTACCACGGCGCTGGCCCTCTCGGAGCGCACCATCATCACACCTCCAAATTTGCCCCTCGAAACAGGGGGCCAAAAGAGGCTACCGACAACACTGGTCCCACTTCCTCAGCACACGGCATGATCCTGAAACGTATTTTTAAGCCACCGTCTGAAGTTAGAAGAACTACGGGCCCCGACTCAGGCAACCGATCCGTACACTCGATACTCAGAACCCGGCTCAGCCATCGGGAAAAATTGAAAGAACCCGGATCACCAGCGTAAATCTTTAGCCCGCCAAAATTCTTGCCCTTGATCTTTACCCGATTAACCGCTACTCCGGCGAGCTTCATCGACGCGTTCAGCCACTGCCAGGTGCCCCCAACTTCAAGAAATCGCATCTCGCTTGGTCGATCTGAAGAACTGTTAATGATGATCACGCGATGGTGGCCCCTCTGCCTGGCCAGCGCAGCTACTTTTTCTATTGTCTTGACACCCCGCGGCACATACTCGCTGTCTGGCAGGAGACGAGCCAGCTCTCTGCCCAGAATCCGGGCGAGATGGCATGGCCGCCTCGAGGTGGTTAATAGCATAGCTTTACCAATTATCTTTGAGCCAGTCAAATTGAACGCTCACCGCGCCTTTACTTTGCGGATAACATCCCGGCGCGGTTTGTAAAGTATTTTCGAGCCGCAATAGGGACAACGCGGCCGGTTCTCCGGAAGCTTCTCCACCATCCTGCCGCATTCACCGCATCGGTACACTAGGCTCCCTCCTTTGGTGGCGACTTCTCGGCCGGTGCCGCCACGGCCGCCGGAGTGTATGCCCCGCCGGCAAACTTAGCTCCGCAGCGGCGGCACTGCCAGATTGAGGAACATGTCCTTCTGACCTTCAGTGCCCCGCAGCTAGGACACTTGTAATCCTGCTTAAGTTTTTTCTCAACCTCGACCACGAGCTTCCTGACCTTGGTGCCGTAGCGAGGACCGAACCTGCCCGCTGACCCAACCTTCTTGGTTCTGGGCATCGGCTCACCTCAACTTCTCCCTAAGCTCCATCCCCTTAGCGCTGGCTAAATCATAGGCCTGCTCCAGCTCCTCACGGGTAAAGTACCCCCTGCCTCCCTTCTGCATGGAGCAGATGCTGCCGTCCTCAATGGTAGTTATCGTCAGCCTAGCATCCATAACCCTCTCCTCGTCCAAACAGGGATCGACCACCAGCCTGTCGTCTATTTTGGCCACGGTCACCGCCACAGGTAGCTTAGACAGGGGGAATCCCGGCAGCTTCCAGTCCTCATCCTGCGGTGGCTTCACATCGGTAAGCGCGGCTATGGCGGCAAGGGCCGAGGCATCGATGAGCCCGCCGTCGTGATCCAGCACGTCGATGTCGATGAAAACCGACCAGACATCCTCTCCCGGCTTTATCCCCAGCTTTTCCAAATCAATGGCATCCGATTCCCTGATGCCACGGTCGACCACGCGCGCCAGTTCAATGGCCTCAACGCGCGGCGGTCCGGGCTCAAAGGTGGGCGAGGCCAGCGGCAGCAGCTCCGCGTTCACAATCAAGACCCCGCTCCCAGGGGTGTCCGGAAAAGGCTCCGCATGCATCAGCTTGACACCGACGAGGACCTGGGTCTTGCCCAGCTTCACCTTCGCTGACCCGTTGGCGGTCTTTATCACGCCCCTTTCCACCACCACTTCCCGGAGCTGGTCCAAAGCGCGACCATCGACGCGCTTGCCCTGCTTCACCAGATCGATTATGTAATCCCTTTTAACGCAGGAAATTATTTCATCCATAGCTACTCGCTCTCCTTAATGGCATACTTCTCCTTTAGCGCTTGCCGTTGCACCTCATAAATCTTCTCACATCCCTTGAAGGCAAGGTCCAGAGCCTGCTTGAACTCCTCCTTGGTGAAATGCCCGTCCATCTGCAGGAGTGTGACCACCTTCTTCCGCGGTATAATCGCCACGGGCATGTCCGTCGTCCCAAACTGGTCCTCCTCCTTCATGAGGTCTAGGACGATGGTATCGTCTATCTTGCCCACCGCCACCGAGGAAACCAAGTCCCTCATCGGCACGCCGGCATCGGCCAGCGCCACCGCGGCCGCGTTAATTCCCGCAGTTCTGGTCCCGGCATCAGCCTGCAACACTTCAATGAAAACGTCGATGACCGACCTCGGATAAAGCTCAAGGAAAAGCACGGGCTCCAGCGCCTCCTGGGTAACCTTGGAGATCTCCATCGACCTCCTGTCCGGCCCTGGCTTCTTTCGATCCTCTACCGAAAACGGCGCCATGCTGTACCGGCAACGCAGCACCGCCGCGTCCGGCTGCTGATCGTGCCTCGGATGCATTTCCCTCGGTCCGTAGACTGCGGCAAACACTTTATTGTTTCCGAGCTCGACGTATGCGGAACCGTCGGCCCGCTCGAGAACTCCTGCCTTTATTTTCAACGGCCTGAGCTCGTCAGGTGCTCGGCCGTCAAGTCTTTTTCCATCTATCAACAATTTTTCCGGTTTTTCCATTCAATTTCCTCCTGATTTTTCTTTCTCAAGCATGAGCGACACCCGGTCGGTGAGACCAGAGGTGTGCGCCTCGCGCTCGATCATGAGTATTGCCTCCACGGCTAGGTTAATCCTTTCTGGGTCCTTCCCCCAGATTATTATCCTTCCGTTCTGACCCACGGCAAGGGTACAGCCGGTCTTTGATTCTATCACCTTAAGCATCGACCCCTTGCGCCCCAGCACCCGCGGTATCTTTGCCGGCGAGATCTCCACCAACTTGCCACCCTTGATCTTACCCATACCGCGACCCGGGGTTTCCAGCAGCACCCGCATATACTCGTCGACCTCCTTAACCAAGGCAAGCACCACGTCACCGATGCTGAGGAACTTGCTTATGTCCTCTTTGTTAAGGTCAACCTTGCGATGCACCAGCTCGGAAACGAACAGGTTTGCCGTGTAAGGCGAGTTAATATCGAGTATCCAGCCCGAGGAGTGGTTGTCGATGACGACCCCGATGACGAGATCGCCGACATGCGGTATGTAGCGTCCTTGGAGAGGGATCACCCTAACCTTGTCTCCCTTAACATCGGCCAGCCCCACCACTGCCGAGTAAATCTTGTCGCCCTCGCGGTAAGATCCCTCGAGGTGCCGATAATCCCCTTCCGCAATCAACTGCCCAGGAACCACAATCTCCCTATTCTGAACGTAAATCATCACAACACCTTGGTCTCGACCTCACCGCGGGTCAGGTCGTTGAGCCTGTCGAAGAACTCCCCCTGCACTCCGGCCGGTATTTCCACCACCACAGCCCATGAGCCGTCATTGAGCCACTGTTCCTGTTTCACCGTCCCAAACTCCCTCACCGTACGTTGAACCCGGCCCACATAGCTGGCCGGAATCCTTATCGCCACCCTTTTCGTCTCAAATTTCAGCGGCAGAATCGGTGTTAGCGCCTTAACTATCTTGGGAAGCTGCTCCTCGGCGCTCTTGTACTCGTCTATCTGGACCTTGGCCTCGTTGATCGCCGACTCAATTCTCGCCGGCGGATGGGGCAGCCCCGTCTGCGGGTTGACTGCGCGTCTGGAGATCATGGCCACCACCTGTCTTAACCTCTGCTCGCGCATTCTCCGTCTCTGCTCCGTGGTGACCTGAACCTCCCCCCGTTTCACAATCTGCTCGGCAACCTGGAAAACGTCGGTGGTTCCAAACACCTTTTTAATCATTTCCTCAGAGGCTACATCACCCTTTTTCGAGTCCTTGAAGATCTTGTCGCTCGCCAACAGGCTGCGCATATCCACGGTGCCCCCCTGTCTGAGGCTTAACGCCAGCTCGGGATCAACCAGCACCTCAAACGTCGTCCCGTGGCTGGAGAGCCTTGCCACAACAGCGTCCTCTAACTTGACCATGGCCCGCTACTCCTTCGCGGACTTGGTCTGCGGCTTAGGGCCCAACTTCTTAATATACTTGGCGATTTCCTCATTGCTCAGCTTCTCAAAACGCCCTGTTTTCGCAGGAATAACCGCCATTTCCACGTTCTCCTCAGTAAACTCTCCCTCAACTACCAACCGAAGCGCCTCCAACGCGAGGAGGATGGCATCTTCAAGCGAAAGCTTCTCGTCATAATTCTTTTCAAAGAAATCGGTCACCGTTTGAGCTCCACCACCGATTGCCTGGCACTTGTAAGCTGCCACAACTCCGCTGGGATCTGTCTCAAAGAGACGCGGTTTTTTGTTATCGACACCTGCAATAAGAAGTCTCGCTCCGAATGGCCTGACGCCACCGTGTTGTGTGTAGAGCTGCTTGGTGTCACCGATGCGCTTGGCAAGAGATTCCACACTTATCGCCTCGTCGTAGCGCAAACGGTTAATCTGGGCCTCTATGCGCGCGTGATCTATTAAAACGCGAGCATCGGCAATCAGACCAGATGCCGCCGCCCCGATGTGCTCGTCCACTTGAAAGATTTTCTCTATCGAAGTCTCCTCCACTAGCTTACTACGAACCCTTTTTTCCGCAGCCAGAACCACTCCTTCATTTACCTTGATTCCCAGGGCCGTCAGCCCGCGCTTGACGGCCTCTTGGGCGTATTGAACCTGGAAGAGCTTACCATCTGGGCTGAAGACTGTAATTGCCCTGTCATAACCTGCTCCAGGTGGTACAAACGCCATATACATCAACCTTGCTTAAACCTATGACCCTGATTCAATAACTGTAAGATATAGGCATATTTAACGTTAGCGGCGGCCGCGGGCGCTACCTCTGCCGGCCTGCGATGATCCAAACTTTCTTTTTGCGGTTCTAATCGTGCCGGAGACGCCAACAACTCTCATCGGAATTCCGCGCTCGACAATCCTTTTTTTAAGTTCGTCCAAGAGATGATGGCGGCAAAAAAGAATCCCCCTCCCCGAATCTACGTCATAAAAAACTGTCCTGACCCCATTTTGATTCGCCCTCAACTCTTTACGAAGCAGGACAACGGTTTGGTCGAGGTTTAGATGTCCATCGACAACTTCAAAGACTACGTATCTCCGCCTACACCTCATGATTTCTACTGGCCTCCAGGAATTCCATCACCCTAGCCACAGCCACGTCACGTTTGGCGGGAAATGAAATCACCTTGAACTTTATATGGATTGACTCACCCAGCTCGGTGAGAACCAGCCTGCCCTCGCACGCGGCCTGCTTGTCAAACCTGAGGTAGAGAAAACAGGAATCGTCAATCCTTTCCCGGACCGCTTTTCGAAGATAGGAGACTGCCGCTTCGTCCATCTTCATCTGAATTGATCGCCACAGTTCCCTCAGCTCCTTCTTCTGACCAACCCTGGCCTCAAGAACCGAGATGGGGTTTCCGTGATGTCCGGTCAGGTGTGACTTGCGCACCTCCACCGAGGCGGGTAGAAAACTTCTCAACAGTTCCAGAACCTTCTGCTCGTCCTCGGTGGCATGCACGTGCAGACTGATTACCACGCTGCTGAAGGGAAACTCCATCAACTCACTTTATTCTCTTCCGGGCTCTCACGCTCGGCCTCATGCGCTCCGCGCCCTTGCCCTTCCTAGTCAGCCCGCGGGCCTTCTTCCCGGCATGCGTTAGCCCCCGGTAAACACGGCCCCGGTGCTTCCTAGCCGCTATCCAGCCCAGCTGAGGGTCGCTTTTAATGGCCGGATGATGGGGGTCGAGCATGATGACTTCGTAATATTTGTGAGTGCCATCCTCAGCAACCTTGTAGGAGTTAAGAACCTCGAGGTTGGGGCACTTCCTCGCCGCCCTCTCCTCGGCAATGAGCTGAATGCTCTTCTTGGGCACTATCTTCAAAACGCCCATGCGCTTCGGCCTTCTCCCGCGCGAGGGCCTCTCCTTTCTCCTGCCGCCCCTTCTGACCCGGACCCTAACCACGACGACGCCCTGCTTGGCCTTGTAACCCAGCGCTCTCGCCCGTTCCGGATTAGTTGGGCCCTCGATGCGCTGGATGGCTGGGGCCCTGCGCCATTCGGACAGGCGGCTTCGCAGCACCACCGATTTTTCCGTCGCCAAGTGAACACCACCAAAGTTACACTATTGCTTCCTTTATCTTCTCCGATATAAGGATGGCTGCCTCCCTTTGGGCCTCGTGGGTTGAGGCGCCTATGTGAGGCGTCAGGATCACGTTCGGCAGCTTCAGCAACGGGCTGTCCACCGGCGGCTCGCGGGAAAAGACGTCAAGGCAGGCGCCCGCGATTTTGCCGCTCGAAAGGGCCTCGACCAAAGCGTTTTCATCAACTATTTCACCCCGAGAAGTGTTAATCAAGACGGCGGTCGGCTTCATCAGGCTCAGCTCCCTTTGTCCTATCAGGTACTTGGTCTCCGGCGTCAAAGGCAGATGGATGGTCAAATAGTCCGCCTGCCTGAGAACCGTGTCCAAATCGGTGTACTCGCATGCGGTCTTGGCAACAAACTCCGGATATATCACGCAATCCTGGGCAACTATCCTCATCCCAAAGGCGACCGCAAGGGCACCGACCCGCTGTCCAATCTTGCCCGTGCCGATGATGCCCAAGGTCTTTCCGCGCAGCTCTGTTCCCATCAGCTCAGATTTCAACCACTTCCCCTGCTTCATGCTGAAATCCGCCTGTGGCAAACGCCTAGCCCATGAAAGCATCAGGCCCATTACCAGCTCGGCCACAGCCTCGGTGGGGGCTTCTGGAGTGTTAAGAACTTTTATTCCCCTAGCCTTCGCGGCCTCAACATCGATGTTGTCAACGCCCGCCCCAGCCCGACCGATGATGCGGAGCTTCTTTCCAGCTTCAATTACCTCCAGCGTTACCTTGGTCGCGCTTCTGACGACCAAAACCTCATAATCCTTGATCTTTTCTAAAAGCTCCGGAGGCTTCAAGCCAATAGCCACATCAACACTGGCGACCTCCCTGAGCCTCCTGATGCCTTCTTCATCTATCTTGTCCGTAATCAGAATCTTCACCATCAAATCACGCTTCCCCAGTTTAACTTTTCCCTCTTTTATAGCCGTCAAAGTTAAAAACAATTTCTACAGAGCTGTTTTTCTTACCGACCCCGGCTGGAAACTATCTTGATGATGTCGCGGTCTTTCAGCTCATAGTCCTCCCCCAGCCTGCGCTTCGTCCGTGCATCAATCGCATAGAGGAATGCCTCACCCAAATCGGTGTGAATAGTGTAGGCAAATTCCCGCGCCGTGGTTCCTTTGCGGACCAGAAAGGCATCGGGAAGGACATTTCCATTCTTGTCCGTCAGCTTGTGCTCGTCATCAACAGGATAAACCACGATCAGATTCAGAAGCTCATAAACCGCCCGATCCACCACCTGCTGAACTCCCGTCGAACCGAACTTTTTCAACAAGGCCGAGATCTTTTCCAGCGCCATTTTCTGCTGCTCGTTCAGCAGCTCTGGCTTTAACAACTTAAACTCGGAATCACCCGGATGATATTCAACTATCCCTTTCTCCGCCGCTCGCCGCAAGACCAATTCGGCCTCGGCACAGGTGGGCACAACGATGTAGCCGCGCTTCCTCAAACGCGCGATGTTTTCATCCGCAGTGGAGACATCCGCCTTGTTGGCCGCAATCATGATCGGCTTGCTGACCTTACGCAACTCCGCCACAAATCTGAGCAGATCATCCGCCGTCCACTTTTCCGGATTGGATTGATCTAAGGCCGCCAGCTTGAAGGCCCCATAGACGTGACCGTGCTTCACCCCTAAACCGCTGAGGCGGTTCGTTATCTCCTTAACCAAATCCAGCTTCTCGTACTTGGCCCGGCGAGCAAATTTGGGCCAATCCTTGGCGAGCAGCCCTCGAATCCACATCGCAATTTCGACCTCAAGAAAATCGATGTCCTTCAACGGGTCATGAGTACCGGGCGGGCAGGGCCTTCCCTCCGCGTCGGTGGCGCCAGAAGCATCTATTATGTGAATCAAAGCTGCGGCCATGCGCAGGTTGTCCAGAAATCTATTCCCCAGCCCCCTCCCCATATGCGCGCCTTCAACCAGCCCGGCCACGTCGATGATTCTGACAGGTACATGGCGCACGCCGTTAATGCACTTGGAATTCTGCGGATTGCAGACAACGTTAAACTCCCGGCAGGGACACTTGCTCCGGACGTAAGTTACGCCGACATTAGCATCGATCGTAGTGAAGGGATATCCCGCCACCGGAGCATTGGCCAAGGTCACCGCGTTGAAAAAAGTCGTCTTGCCCGTGTTGGGCTTGCCGACCAATCCCAGCTCAAGCACGATTAACCCTTCGCCACCCGATCGTAATATCCCGGCTCCTTGTGGCTGCCGAAGCTGTTCAACCCGCGCTCGACCAGCTGCCTGCGGAGCCTCTTGGCATGATCTTCATCTATCTCCTTTCTGCCCTCAAGGTAGTTTATTATCTCCAGCGCCTGCTCCTCAGTCGAGCATCTGCGGATGAAATCCACCGCCGTCGGTTGATAACCGTGATCAGAGCAGGCCGCCCGTTCCCCCTCGTCAACGGTGCTCCTAACGGAGTTTATCCTGATGCTCCCCTTGCCTCCGAGCTCCCGGGCCAAGTTGGGGTATTTCTTCCTGAATTCTTCCTCGGAATAATCTCCCATCTCACCACCGTGTCTTTCGAGGCCACCTGTGCTTTTTGATAACCGGCTCGGCTATCACCAACGTGTTTGGCTCAACGTCCTCATAGACAACCGCACCTGGACCGACCGCGGCGTTCGGGCCTATCTTGACACCTGGATTTATCATGGAGTTAACCCCTGTTTTAACATCATCTCCAATCACCGTTCCAAGTTTCTTCCTCCCGGTGTCAATAATTCTCCCGCTAATCTTCATCTTAACCGCGCTTTCATCCAGACGCAGGTTGGCGATGGTGGTGCCGGCCCCAAAGTTGCACCGGCTCCCGATGATGCTGTCCCCTACATAAGAGAGGTGAGCCACATTGGTGTGGTCCATGATAATGCTGTTCTTTATCTCAACACCATTGCCAATTCTAACATAATCACCAACGCTAGTAGCTGGGCGGATAAAGCAGTTGGGGCCGATGTCGCAGTTATTGCCAATGTAGGTGGGCCCCTCGATGTAAGAACCGGACCTGATCCTCGTTCCCTCACCCACATAGACGTTGGATTCAATGTAAACACCGTGTTCAATCTTTCCGTGGATTTCCCCCTTTAGATTCCTGAGGAAGTATTCGTTGGCCACGAGCAAATCCCAAGGCCGACCGATGTCTGCCCAGAGCGCGAGTGGGGAGGTATAAACTTCCCCGCCAGCATCTATCATCATCTGAATCGAAGAAGTAATTTCATATTCCCCGCGTTTGGATTTTTTGGTTTTCCGAATAAAGTCAAATATCTTGGGATCGAAAACATAAATCCCGGCATTGGCCAGACGGCTCCTCACGCGCTTGGGCTTCTCAACAATCTCGGTTACCCGGTCATCTTTAACAAAGACGATGCCGAACTGGGCCGGATCCTCGACCTCAATCGTCCCCATGAGGCAGGAAAAGTTCCTCCGTTCACTCAGCTTCTGATAGCGGGCAATGAAAGCGTTTAAGGATTCCTGATCCACCAGCGTGTCTCCATTCATTACCACAAAGCGTTCCTCACCCACAAAATCCTCGGCCAGCGAAACTGCATGTGCAGTTCCAAGCAGCTCCTTTTGGTGCAGATAGTCCACGTGGACGCCGAAGCCAGACCCGTCTCCATACCTTTCCATTATCTGGTCCTTGCCAAAACCCACGACCATCGCGACCCTTTCCACTCCGGCGTTGCGGAGGAGTGAGATCACATGATCCAGCGCCGGCTTGCCCGCCACCGGTAGCAGAAATTTGGGTTTGGTGAACGTTAACGGCCTCATTCTCGTGCCTAGGCCTGCCGCTAAGATTACTGCCTTCATCCTTATCACCATTATTGTGGTGGCTAGGGCTAATAAAACGTTGAGAATTAAAAACCATTGCGATAAGAGCATTTCTCCTTTATAAACCTCCTTTCTCAAAAGGCCTGATGGGAGAGCCTGAAGCTCGTCCACTACCAAACCCTCGAGGCCGTTACTCCCGACGAGCTGAAACTGCTGTTGAGAATTAAGGAAAAGTTTAACGAGAACCGAAGCTATTGGGAACGCATCAAGCTCTGGCGAAAATCCGATCTCTTGAACCACTTGGAGCCCAGCGGAGCTAGATGGGGGTTCTCAAGGGTAAAAAACGAGAAAGATAAAATGCAACTGCTATCGGCAATCAGGACGATGTCGCTAGCAACACCCCGGTTGACTTGGATTATGTACGATGAATCCAATGGTGGGGACGAGATTGTGCTGAAAGGCGGCTCTTCGGTGGCTTAACGGCTCAAATTAAGACGCGACAATTCTTTTTTGTCTGGCCAGCTTAGTCTCTCCTGAAGCTAAATTTCACTTGAAGCGCTCAGAAAGGATAAAAATTGAGCTTGAACGTGATTACGGTTAGATGACATCGCTGAAGAAACTTGTCGATAGTTATATGGAAAAGGTCATCGGCGTGAAAAAACTCTGCGACCGGTGCCTAAGAAGCAGGCGATGGGGAGGAAACGTGGTGCTCATGGTAGTAGATGCAGCCTTCACCTCAATCGGGTTGAACTACTTTACGGCTGTCGTTCCCAAAGTCACCGAATTCAATCAAAAAATTTGTGAAAGCTGGCAAGATAAAAAATCTCTCCGATCTCGCCGCAGCGGATATTAACGAGCTCAAAAAATTATGGCGAAACGAAAGATCATGGAAAGTCGCTAAAGAAATCGCCTCCTATCTCTCTGAGTTGGCGACGACAGAACTGCGCTTCGAAGCTGGGCGAAAAGCTCCCAGCTAGAAAAATGGCGTGAAGACCCCATCGGCAAAATCAAGGGGGTCGGCCTGATCACCTTTCAATACCTGAGGATGATGGGCGGTATCGACACCGTGATGCCGGACAAAATCGTCAAGCGGGTAATCAACGAAATCCTAGTGCTCGCGGGCGAACAACCGGTAAATGATGATATTAAATTTATAAAAAAAGCCGAAGAGGTCGCTGCTGCCTGCGGATACCGGCCGATAGAGCTCTGTTGGATGACCTGGCTCATCCAACCGGAGGGGAAAATCATAAGGCTGAAAAAAATATCGGAAAATCTTTTCCATGATTTGAGGCCGTCGAAACGGATAAACATGCTGCGGTTGGGATAAATTTGGGTATTCTATGCGGGTAATCGATTGTCATGCCCACCTTGAAGAAGTGCCCAATCTGGACCAAGAACTAAAAATCGCCAAGGAGAACGGAGTGGCAGCTGTCATAGCAGTCGGCGCTGACGAAGATTCCAATAAAGCCGTGCAAGATATTTCCCAACGGTATCCCAACTACGTACTTCCCGCCTTGGGCCTTCATCCCTGGAACCTGCGTGAAAACATCGAAAGAGCAATCCGGTCCATCGAGGAAAATATTGAAAGATGCATTGCTCTGGGTGAAGTGGGATTAGACTTCAGATATCAAACCCCAAAGGAACTACAAATCAAGGCGTTCTCTCAGATACTTGATCTGGCTGCGCACTACGACAAACCGGTTATCATCCACTCCCGCTGGGCCTGGCGGGAAGCATTCGAGATGGTAGATAGAGCCGGAATCGACAGGGCGGTTTTTCACTGGTACAGTGGCCCGCTGGATGTTCTCCAAAAAATCATCGCGCGAGGTTATTATGTCTCGGCCACGCCTGCAGCTGAGTTCAGCGAGGCTCACCGAACGGCGATCAAAGCGGTGCCGCTCGAACAGCTGCTGCTTGAAACCGACTCTCCGGTAAAATATCGTGGCGTTGCCGCCACGCCCAGCCACATAATCAAAACGCTGAAGGCCGTGGCCCAGCTGAAGGAGGTCGAAGAGGCCGAACTATCTGAAAAAACGACAGAAAATGCATCCCGAATTTTCGGAATAAAAATCTAAACCTAACGCATCTTCTTCAAGGCGCCTATTGTCGCCTTTAGAATTTCCTCCGCCCGCCCAGGAGTTCTCGCTTCAGCCGTCACCCGGATGTACGGCTCCGTGCCCGAAGCCCTGACCAGAACCCAGCCATCAAGGAAATTCACGCGAACACCGTCGACTTTGATCACTCCAATTGCTTCGCTGAATTCCTTCACCAGCCGCTTAGAAACCTGAGCCATGATCTTGCTCTTTCGGTCCTCGGGACAAGCAATTTTTTCTCTAAGCATGAAGTAATCGGGCAGTGGCTCAAGCTGTTGGGAAATCTTCGTTCCAGAAGCGTCCAAAAGCTCCAGCACTTTCAAAGCGCCAAGTAGACCCTCGGGAGCCATGCTGAAGCTTGGGAATATCCAAGCCCCGCAAGGCTCGCCCCCGAAAACGGCGCCACGGCGGTTGATTTCAGCTGCAACGCTGACATCTCCGACTTTAGTCCTGACAACCTTGCCCCCAACATCGGCCACAACCTCATCCACAACATTAGAGGCGTCTACGGTGGTAACTATCACGTCTCCTTTCTTGGCGACTTGATTCGAGGCCATGATTGCCAGAACTTCATCGCCAGAGGCCACCGAACCTTTTTCACTGACGATGACCACCCTGTCGGCATCTCCATCGTGAGCAATGCCCAAATCCGACTCCGTCGACCTCACCACGCGACAAAGCTCGACCAAGTTCTCCGGGCTGGGTTCAAGAGGCCTACCCGGGAAAAGTCCGTCGGGTTGGGAGTTCAAAGAGACCACCTTGCAACCCAACTCGCGGAGGAGCCTCGGGGCCACCACGGAGGCCGCCCCGTTGCCACAATCAACCACGACTTTGTACTCCTTGGAGATCTCGACCATGCCGGCAAGCGCCCCGATATAATCGGGGATAATATCTAGATCCTCCACGCCGCCGATCTCATCCCATGAAACCTGATGCCATTTTTTTCCAAAGTAAATCCGTTCCACCCTGTCCTCGAGCAGTGAGGTGTAGGCCATTCCGGAGCCATCGAATAACTTGACCCCATTGTACTCGGGCGGATTATGAGAAGCGGTAATCATCGCTCCGGCTTTGGCCCTCAAATTTCTAACGGCAAAACTGACCGCCGGCGTGGGCACCACACCCAAGCGCTTGACATCGCATCCACCCGAAAGGAGTCCAGAGATCAAACAGCTCTCCAGCACATCGCTAGAGGTCCTAGTGTCTTTGCCGACGACTACCGTCCCTGAATTACCCAAAAAGGAGGCGAGCGCCTGTCCCAATCCCATGACTAGCTCAGGAGTAATCCGCTCCCCCACCAACCCGCGCACTCCGGAGGTTCCGAAGAGCCTTCCCATACAACCATCCGGATTAAAAATAACCTTACGGGCTCTTAACCTGCTCTGGAACCGGCTCGCTTAGCACCTTGCTCTTGTAAACCTCAACCCGGCGGATGGGGCAGTACTTCTTAGCCTCCTTGTAGATGTCGGCCGAAAGTTTTCCCAGCACAGCCTCCTGGACGAACTGGTCTAGAGTTCTCTCGGCCGCTCTGGTCTCGACCACCTTCCTCATGTCCTTGTGGATTAAATCAAGCTTCGTGCTCTGCACCCTCCGCAGTGTGGTCACCATCGAGGTGACTCGCAGCTTGTAGCCATCCTTAGTAGTCACCGTCGCGATGTCATCAACCTTGCCGGCCCTCCTTCTCACTTGACTCCGGATGTAGTCGCGGGCCATCTCGTGTCCGATGAACTTCGTCAGCGCCTGTCTGTCCCTGACCTCCTTGACTTGGAAATACAGCTTGATGTGCGACTTGGAGAAATCCTCGATGAGGTCTCCCAGGGTGGTCTCAAACACCCGGCCTATCAGCTGCTCGGGCTCCGAGGCCAGGGTTTCCCCGATCTTCTGGCTGCCAAACATCGGTGGTGCCACTACCTCGAACCATTCCTTCTCCCGCCAGGTTTTCTTGATTATTCGCTTTTTTTCCTCCGCCATTACTCAACCACCTTTGGAACGGGAGGCAGCTTGCCAACCCGTTTTCTCACCGGCTCGGGCCACCGCGCAGGTTCAAAGCCGTGCTGGGCGAGGAACGCCACCACCCAGCGGCTCATCCCGAAGCCGCAGCAGCCCGTCCAAACCTGCCGACCTTTGACCTCCTTTATTTTAAAGGTTTCCACGAACTTGGTCTTATGCACGTTGTATGAGCCTATCTCAAGCCAGCTGCCGTCGTAGGGCAAAAGAACCTCAATATCGTAGGTGGCCACCTTGCTGCTGTCGCTGCCATCGCCGACCACACCCTCCCTCATGTAAAATGGCGTGGCGACCAAGAGCCTCCATTCCATCTCCAGCAGGTCCACCACCTTGGTGCTCCGATCGACCACTGCATCGCGGATTGAAACCACGTCCTCCGGAGAGCCGAGGAAGACGAGCTCAATGCGTTGAAATTCCTGCGTTCTGATCAACCCCTCGACGCCGCCGCCCTCCCAGCGGTAGGTCCAGCCGCTGCGATCAAACTGTTTCACCGGGAGGTCCTCAAGCCTGACGTGGCTGGAGGCGAAGCTCTCGTAGAAGGGCTCACATTGGGCTGGGGCCAGCACGTAGGCCGGCTCCTTCAGTATCTTTTTGAGCTCCTCGACCGGGATGCGCTTGGTGAGCTTGATCTTCTGTTTGAAATCCTTAAAGGCCTCGGGGTCCCGCGGTGGCGGTGCAACGTAATACATGCCCTCGGGCACGCCATCGAGATAGCCCGGCATCCTCTGCATTACCTCGAGCGGTATTAGCTTGGGAAACATCACTTCCTCAAAGTTCAACGGCCGGGCCACCTCTTCAATTATGATGTCCTCAATCGCCCGAAACAGCTTTGCATACGGTCCCTCGTAAATCCACTGGCCGCGACCGGGAAAGTCTCGAATCCAGCCCAGCTTCCTAGCGACATCAAATGGGTTTTCCCGGAAGGCATGTGAACGCTTAGGTCCCTCTCTAATGACTTTAGGCTCAGCGGCGCTAACCGATGTTCGCGAAACAGCTTCCTCGACCATCGAAACTAGTCGGTCCACCAGCCTGCCTCTCAGGTCGGCCTCGCTGAGTCCCGTTAGGTGTATCTCAACCGAGGATTCTCCCACCGTCACCTCATAGGGCAGTTTCTTTAGCTCGGCCACTGCCTCCGCTGGTGCCTCCGCAATCGGTAAAACTATACGGTAATCACTGGCCGTTATTCCCCTAAGACCCATCTTATGCTTCTTGCCCAGCTCGGTAGCTAAAACTTTGGCTATCCTGAGCAAAGCGTCGTGCGCCCTAACGTACCGCCCAGACTCTATCTCCAACTCAAGCTCGCTTCCAGCCACGTGCCAACCGACTACCCTCGCTGCCTCAGTCTCCTTGCCCTTTGGCGCCCCGCGGCTGAGAACGGGTTCGGCTCCCTTAATGATGGAACTGATTTCACCGGTCAGCCCAGATAGTTCGCTGCTGAATGCCAGCTTGCCTTTGAGTTCAAATCTCACTCAATCGCCAAAACCTAATTATCAAAAGGCTATGAAAAGCTTGCCCTTGGGCAAAATCACCCTTGCTCCCACATCATCTCCGAAATTCTGCATTGTTGCACAAATAAACGCGAAATCTCCTGCGCAAGCTCCGGTTTGGCTCATCGAGCCAATTCTTGAAAGGATTTCATCGACCGACGCTC
>NZ_JBMFOX010000002.1:0-105466 GCF_049969415.1 Hadarchaeum sp. (SeqCode) | reverse complement strand
GTAGGCGGAGGCGACCAAGAGGAGAACTTTTAGGGCTCGGTTAAAAAGGAGCATGTTTTTGATTCGGCGCAGGCTGGCGGCGACAATCCGGTAGATCAGAAACGACATGAGGGCCGAAAAGACGGGGTTCAGCGCCCAAGAAATGACGATTGCCGAAAGTCTGGAGTACTGCAGGCCCAAGACGAGCTCAGGATGAGTGAAGCTCATCGCCAGGCCTGCTCCGACAACCGCGCTGACCGTGGAAAGAGAAACCGACATCGGAATGCCGAAAAAGGTAGCCGCAAACATCCACGCAGCGGCGGCGGTGAGGCTGGCCAAAGCTGCCCGGGGAAAGAGGGAGAGCGGATTCATTCCCGAAGCTGTAGGTAGGATAATCCCCTCACCGACCGTCCTCATGTTCTTCCAACCCTCGAGAACCGCGCCTAGGAGAACAAAAATTATCACGATTGCAATCGCTCGGCGATATCCGATGACCCCGCCGCCGACCGAGACCCCAACGCAATTGGCGGTGTTGTTGGCGCCTAGGTTCCAGACCAAGAAAAAGGCCACGGCCAGAATCATGATCTCGATCAATGGGTTCGCCCAATCGAGTTATCTTCTGAAGTTAATAATTCCCTACAGTTCCACGATCCTCACGCGCAACCTTTCCAGGTCAAGCGTGGCCACCGTCTCCCTGCCGGTCAAATAGCCGCAGACCTCCCCGGGATTAACCACCAGCGGCTTCCGTCCAAACACCTTGACCCGGTGGGTGTGGCCCCGGACCACCACATCATATTTTCCTGACCTGATGATGGCCTCGATTATCTCCGGATGGGTTCCGTGAAGCAGGGCAATCCTGCGGCCCCCCAGACGCAACGAGGCAAAGTTCTGCGGCTCGGGCAAGCCAAGCTCATCAAACCTCGCGGCTATCGTCTCCCGGTCGCCGTCATTGTTTCCCCACACATAGTGGAGCCTCGCTTTCAGCTTGGAAAATTTCGGGACCACGAAAGGAGAGTTCAGATCCCCGGCGTGGAGGACGTGGGTGACCTTGGCTTGGTTGAAAAATGCTATGGCCCTTTCGACCGCATCCAGCTTGTCGTGCGTGTCCGACATCAGCCCGATTAGCGCCAAGGAACCCCGAGACTACTCTGCGCCGCGGTTTAAATCATTTTAAGGAACTCGGCCACAACCGCCCCGGCCCTCTCAATGGTCTCGACGTTGACGTGGTCGGGAAGGTCGTAGTAGCTGTGGAGGTACCGATAGCCTCTGATTCTTGCGTTCGGCAGCCTGAAGAACCTCGCGATTCTCTGGCCGAGTTTATCCACCCCCACCGCGTCAAAGGTAAAGGTGGTGGCCTGGATGCCGGCCCGAAGCAGCGGGATGTGGTCGTGTCCGGCTAGGGCGGCCCACCAGAGCTTTGGTTTGAGGCCAAGATTGCTGATGGCAACGAGCAGCTTCTGGTTCAGGGCTTCCGAGGTCCTCACCCGCCTGATGATCCCGTTGCCCTCGATGACGTAGGGCTGGTTGCTGGCTCCAACCATGTCCAAGTTCAGCACCAACGTGTCCTTGGGGATGAGTTTTTCCCGAGCCAGCCTTTTTGATCCAATCAATCCCTGCTCCTCAGCCCCAAAGGCGATGAAGAACATCGTGGTTTCCGGAAGCGGTTGTTCAGTAAGGACACGGGCCGATTCCAGCATCACCGCCACCCCGGAGGCGTTGTCTTCCGCACCCGGGGAGACGCGCCTGCCGCCCGCGGCTATGAAGCTCGCCCCGCAGACTGGTAGGAAGAAAATCGCCAGAACTGCCCACACCAGCGGCCAATCCGGGATCATTCCCGCCACCCTTAGCAAAAGCGATGCCGTGACCACAAGGACTAGCGGCAAGAAGGTAAACCTGACGAGGAGGCTGAGCCTGAAGCTAATCGTGCAAGGAGCGGAGTCGTAGTGGGCGGTCAGGGCCACCCGTTTCTTAGGCGCCTCGACCTCCTTGACCGCGATAATGTTCTGGCTGACGCGCTTGGGCAGCAGTTTTTCCAGATAGCGCCACAGCACCAACGCTGCCAGCCAAGAAAGCAGCGAAAACTCCGGCGACAAAAACAAGGTGAGAAGGAAGGCTAATGCCAATAGCGCCGCCGCAACCTTAGTGCGAAGGGTGTGACCAACGAACTTAAACTCCTGAATCCTAACCTTGAGCCCGAGGTTCTCAAACTGCTTGCGGATGTAATCGGCCGCCTGTCGGTCACCGCGGCTTCCGGCCAGACGGGGGCCGATCTCGTAGGCCAGCTTGTCTATATGCTCAAAGGCGCTCCGGGACTCGAACTCTGCCATGTTTCCCCGCATATTTAATTAACCCATAACAAAAACTCTTTACTGCGGGGGTAGCCAAGCCAGGTCAACGGCGCCAGACAGCCGGGCGTAACTCAAGATCTGGTCTCTTAGGAGTTCGGGGGTTCAAATCCCCTCCCCCGCACCAATGTGGGATTTAAGAATTCCAAAGACGACATTTGAACTGCACGCAACCTTAACTCTTTTTACCTTTGGACCTGAGTTGAATTGATCTGAATGCCCAACAATCCCGGCAGGCCAAAAATTAGGGTTAGCAAAATTTCGCAGATAGGAATTGTCACAAAAAACATTGATGTTGCGGTTAAGAGATATTGGGAAACTTTGGGAATTGGGCCCTGGAGAATTCATCGCTACGCGCCACCGGACCTCAGAAACACCAAACTGCGGGGGGTGCCCGCGGAATATTCTATGAAGATAGCGCTGGCGAGGGTGGGCGGCATAGAGCTAGAACTGATAGAACCGTTAACGGGGCCAAACATCTATGAAGAATTTCTGGAGAAGAAAGGTGAGGGCATCCACCACCTAGCTAAATATCAAAAAGAGGACCTGAAAAAGGAACTCGCCGCGTTTGAGGCCATGGGAATCAAAGTCCTTATGAGCGGCAAATGCAAGGGCGTCGAGTTCTACTACTTGGACACGGAGCCCCTCCTAGGCATTATCTACGAGCTAGTAAGAATTGGTAGAGACGGAGTAATCCCTCCAGAATCCACCTATCCATAGCTCCAAGAGAACCGCAAAAAATAAGCGTTAACCGGCCGACTGCTTGAAAGACGCGTGCCAAGGAACCTCATTTAATTAATTCTACCAGCTCCAGAGCATTCTGGTACATTTCTGTGTTGTTGAACATAACGTAAACCTTCTCATGAACTTTTTCCAGTTCCTTAACCCGCCTCGCCAACTCCCTGAGTTCCTCCTTCGTGTAATAGTAACGGTAGTCATACTCGCGCGGGTTCAGGCCGTGTAGTCTGGTATAAGCGATCGAGGCTTCCGACACGGGATAACGGCGCATGAGGTCAACCACGTGGACGAGGTCTAAATCCCGGCAGAGTTTCTTGACCTTGGCCTCATTTTCGCGCCAGTCGCCGCGTGGTTCCCAAGCCAGAACAAGGCCCCTTCGGTCGATATTATCCAAAAAACGGCTCAGGTTCTTAATGTTCTCATCGGTGCATCCGAAGTTCGGGGGTGTCTGCAGGACGCAAATTTCCGCCCTCAGGGCAACGCAAATCTCCCTGACGCGCTGCCAAGCCCCAAAATTTTCCTTGGTAGGCCGGAGCCAGCCGTAATTTCTCTCCTGCTCCGGCGTCAGCTTCAGCCCGGAGCGCCTCCAGGTCGGGCTCGAGGGGTGGTGGGTGATGGTCTGCCAGGCCTTCACGGTTATCTCAAAATCCTTCGGGACCTCGTCACGCCACCTCTGGGCGGTCTTTACCATAGGTAGCTTGTAGAAAGTCTGCTGACACTCAACCAGTGAAAACTTTTGCGCATAGGCCTTTAGCCCGCCTTTGTAGAAACCCCAACCGCAGCAACCGATCTTTATCATCATCTTCTGTTTCTGCTTCCAAAAGAAAAAAGGCTCGGAAATTTTAAACCAACCTCTCCAAACTATTTTTTGATGGAAAAAGTTGGGATTGGGCTTGCCGGCTTGGGATTTATGGCCCGGATCCATTCCAGGGCCCTGGCCGAGATACCGAAAGCAGAAATAGTTGCCGCCTGGTCCAAGTTTCCCGCAGAACACGAAAAGTTTAAGGAGTTCGCCGCCGGCTTGGGGTTCAAGGTGAAAAAGTTTTACACTGAAATTGAAGAGATGACCAACGACCCTGATGTCGAGGCGGTCATCTGCGCCGTGCCTCCAAGATTCATGGAGACCATCGCCAGTGGAATCTTGCGGGCCGGTAAGACCGCCCTTCTGGAATGTCCCCCTTCAGACACGCCTCAAGGAATAGACCGCCTCAGTGAACTGGCAAGGACCAAAAACGTTCGGGTGATGCCTGGGCTCTGCTACCGGTTCGCCCCCTGTTTCCGAAAAGTAAAGGATCTCCTCGACGCGGGTGAAATCGGCAATCCGATATCCATTAGCTTTACCGAATTTGTGCCCGCGGACAGCCTAGCAAGGCAATGGGCGCCGGGATCATGGGCCTGGAACAGGGCCACCGGAGGCCCGATAATAACGATGACCATCTTCTGCATGGACCTGACTCGATGGGTGCTGAACTCGGAGCCGGCCTCGCTGACAGCAAAGATTGATTGGCTGGAGCTGCCCAAGTACGGCACCTGGGGGTACCGGGTTTTCAACGCCATCAAGTTCAGAAACGACGTCGTCTGGACCAACATGTTTGCCAGTGAGGATAGCAGCGTCCCGGGGCCACCGCTTAGGATGGAAATCACGGGCGAAAGCGGCACCATAATCGTGGACGGTCCGGAGAAGGTAATCCTGAAATCGGGCGGAAGGGTGACGGAGTACCCGCTAAAGCTGTCACGGCCTGAGAAATGGGGGCACAAGCCCGAGGACGAATATTTTCTCAAGTCGGTGGCGCTAAAAGGCGAAGAGCCGCTGGTGAAACTCTCAGACGCCAAAAAAGCGCTGGAGATGTCGCTGGCGATTTTGAAATCATCGCAAAGTGACAGCCCGGCATATTTCGATTCGTAAGTTCAGTTATTTTTGCTCTTTTCCAATCGCTTCTTCTTCCGGCCAAATAAAAATGCAAAATTACAAAATCGGGTGAAATAAAATCCGAATTACTGAAACAATCATCTTTTTTCACATTTCCCAATTCTGAAATATCTCAACTTGGCAAAAAATCTTTAAAAACAAAGACACGTAGATAATAGTGCGGCAGGGATCAAAGCCTGCAGAGGTGGTCGAACCGGAGCCTACGGGCAACGGGGACCCGTGTAAAAACCCGGGCGAAAAACCGGGGAAGGACGCGGGTAAGTCCCGTGGGGGAACGGGACGAGACAGCGACTGCAGGAAAAAGATCCCAACACGAAAAGACGGCGAGTGAGCGAAGTGGTCGAGATTCGCAAGCTCGCTGGACGAGTAGTGGAGGGATCGAGTCCCTGCCGCTTTTTATTTGGGATTTAGAGAAAAAATCTGACTTTACTTTTTCGCCATTTTCTTCTCAAATTCCTCAGCATGCTTTTCGCAACAAAAGAGATATTCTCTACCACCAATCACCCTTCGATGTGTGGCAAAGAGGCACTTCTCGCCACGCAGCTCCAAGCCACACATCCGGCACCTTACAAACTCAGTCATTTTTTACCTCCTTTTGCAGGTAATCCTTTATCGCTGCATGCAACGCGTCCGCGGCCAGATTGGAACAGTGCATCTTCACGGGAGGCAGTCCTCCCAAATCCCTGGCCACATCCTCCCTGGTGATCCGCAGCGCCTCCTCAATGGTCTTGCCCTTGGCCAGCTCGGTGGTCATGCTGCTGGTAGCTATCGCGGCACCGCAGCCAAAGGTCTTGAACTTGATGTCGGCGATCCTGTTGTCCTTTACCTTGATGTAGATCGTCATCATGTCCCCGCAGACGGGGTTGCCCACGGTGCCAACGCCATCGGCATCCGGAATCTCCCCCATGTTGCGCGGGTTCCTGAAGTGTTCCATCACCTTATCGCTATACATCAGCAACCAACTCCTTCGGCGTGAGCGGAGACATTACCCGCAACCTTTTCACAATTCCAGGTAATAAACCCAACACGTACTCCATATCCTCTTCAGTGTTCTGCCTCCCGAGAGTAAACAGGAGCGACCCGTGCGCCTCCTCGTGCTTCAGTCCTGTGGCCAGCAACACGTGGGAGGGCTCGAGCGTCTTCGAGGTGCAGGCAGAACCGGAGGAGCAGACCACACCCTCCATGTCCAAGCTCAATATCAGGGCCTCGCCTTCGATGTAGCTAAACCGGACGTTGGCGTTGTTTGGCAGCCGGTTAGTCGGATGTCCGTTGAGAAAGGAAACCGGGATGGTCTCCAGAATGCCTCGGATCAACCTATCCCGCAACACTGTCAACCTTCGCGATTCTACCTCCATCTCAGCGCCAGCAATCTCAGCGGCCTTGCCCATTCCAACGATGCCGGGCAAGTTCTCCGTCCCCGACCTCAGTCCCCGCTCCTGACCGCCCCCTTGCAAAATTGGCATGATCCGGGTTCCCGACCTGATGTAGAGGGCTCCCACACCGCGGGGGCCGTAAATATCGTTGGACGAAAGCGAAAGCAAATCGACATGCTCCGCCTCGACATCTATCGGAATCTGTCCTGCGGCGGCCACGGCATCCACGTGCAGCAATGCGCCGTGGTCGTGAACTACGTCGCTGATCTCTTTAATCGGCTCGATGGTCCCGATTTCGCCGTTGGCGTACATTATCGACACCAGAACCGTTCTCTCCGTCATCTCCTTTTTCAGGGCCTCAACATCGACCACGCCGTATCTGTCCACGGGCAGATAGGTGATCTCAAACCCCTGCTTCGCCAGATCCTTACAGACGTTGATCACCGACATGTGCTCGATGGAACTAGTGATAATGTGATTGCCGCGGTCACGGTTTCTCAACGCCACCCCCTTCAGGGCCAGATTATTGCTCTCCGTGGCTCCAGAGGTAAAAACGATCTCCTCCTTTTTGGAAGCCCCGATTAGCCTCGCCACTTTTTCACGAGCTACTTCAATCGCCTCGCGGGCTTCATTGCCAGGGGTGTGGACCAGGGAAGGATTCCCGTACTTCTGGATGAAGTAAGGGAGCATGGCCTCGATGACGCGGGCATCTACCGGCCTACCAGCGGCATGATCCAAGTAAACCCTTCTCATCATTACCGTCCCTTCAGAAGCACAGGACCGCATCGGCTTCCAGAACTCGATCGTTTAACGTTGCCGCACCAACAATCTTGGCTGGCTCTACAAAGTCTCCGCGACCCAACCCCAGCAGCTGACAGCTCTGCTCACAGACCTCAAGCTTCACGCCAGCCCGAACCGCTTGATCCATCACCTGCTTCAGTGGGGGAAAACTTCCCAATTTAATTTTCTCCGCCTCGCCCTTCTTGACCAAGGTAACTCCCTTTATCAAAAAGTAAATCGTTGCCTCTATCCCCATCGCTGCCGCCGTGGTCGCCAAGATAAAGGGTGCATATGTGCGCTCAGGTGTGTCAACCCCACTGGTCTGGAGATACAGGATCTTCTTTCCCATAAAATCACCTCACTTTTTTCTGATTAAAAACCGGATGACATCGCCCTCCCTAGTCAAATTCAAGAGTTCATGACCAAGGTGCTTGATCAGACTTCCGATATCCTCCACCGCAGCCGGATCGTCAGCCAGCACTTCCAAGACATCCCCAGAATCGAGCTTGTCCAACTCCAAACGCGTTCGGAACACGGGCTCAGGGCAGTACAGCCCTAAGCAATCCAACGTGATTTTTGGTTTTTCAGTGATCGTTGTCATCAGGATAAACTATAACCATGTTATAATATAAAACCTATCGTTCACCATGGTAAAACTGTCTCAACGAACGATACGTGGAATTGGAAACTCAACCCCACCGAAGATATCTGGCCTTTCTTAGAAGCCCAAAGAATAGTTCTGTCTCGAATCGTGATCTGTTTTTGGTCTGAAAGGAACTGCGGGCGATACCGGAACCTTGAGAGCCGAGAAGTTCAATCACGAGTTATACGTGAAGGCAGTCAAGGAGCTGCGCTCGGGAAGAAAATCCGATGTTAAAACAGACCGCGTCTGTAATTTCTACAACGTCACTGCCAAAAATAATTCTTGGTGGTCTGTACGCTCTCCGAAGCAACGCGGGAAAACTTTTGATTCTAAAGGCTCAGACCGGCCTCGCATCTAAAGCATCTGGTTTGAGCCTTCAATTATAAAATGTATTATAGAATGAAGACCAACGCCTTTAAAGGTGAACCTATGCCCCAGAGCGTCGACGTTAGGGCGGTAGTCATTCAAGGGCTTTTCATCCTAGTCATCTGCGCCATCATCGAAATCTTGGCCGGAAGTGTTTTGGAGGGGATGAAGGAACGTGTCACCGTCACCCTTCCCGGACTTATCCTAATTATTCCGCCTCTGCTGGATTTGAGAGGAAACGTCAACGGTGCGTTGGCTTCACGGCTTGGCACCGCCCTCCACACCGGTATTCTGGAACCTAAGCTCTCGATGACCGACGAACTCAAGGTAAACGTCATCTCCTCGTTAATCCTCAACCTCGCCGCCTCGGCCACCATTGGACTAATCGCCTCGTTAATTGGCCTCGTCCTTGGGATGGGCGCCATCAACTTTGTTTCCCTCATCATCATCGCGGTGGCAGCCGGTTTCATTTCCGGAGTTATCCTCACCGCCCTAACCATCTTCATTTCCGTATTCTCTTACGTTAGGGGCTGGGACCCTGACAACATCACGGCTCCGCTGATGGCTACCATCGGGGATCTAATCACTATGATCTCCATTTTCATCGTAGTATTGTTTGTGTGATACTCATGACCGCGTACAACCTGAGGAGAATTTTGTGGGAGAGCTACCCGGTGCTCATCCTCTGCGCAGTTATCTCGCTCACCGCCGGTCTTATCCTCAGCTCACAGCTGGAAAGCATCAAAACGCTACCACTGATCCTAACGATGGTGCCGCCGATAAACGGCATCAACAACAACGTCTGCAGCATCCTTGGCTCAAGGCTTACTTCAGCGCTCCACATCGGTACCATTGAGCCCAAGTTCGGCAGGCAGGTGGCTCTTAGGAGAAATATCCGCGCCACCTGGATCATGAGCATCGGCGTCTTCCTGTTTACCAGCGCAATATTTTTTATCTTATCACTGATCTCCGGAATAAACCTGTTTCAATCTTTGACCATTATAGCAGCGTTTTTCTTGGCCAGCATGGCGGCGATAGGCGTGACCATTTTCTGCACGATCTGGCTGGCCTTTGTCTCGTTCTCTAGAGGTCTGGATCCCGACAACGTAGTGATTCCCATTGTCACCTCAATTGGGGACATAGCTGGGGTTACATGCTTAATTATAGCGATGAAAATAATAGGAGTGTAAAAATGCAACCTCCAGAATATAAACCACGGAGCGTGCGCGAGCTCCTGACGGAGATGAAAGACACCTCCGACCTGATGGTGGACCTAGCTTACGCGGCTTTGCTCTACGAAAGCAGCGAGCTGGCCGATTTAGTGCATCAGTTGGAGTCAAAGATGGACGAGCTGATGTACACGATAAGAATCATGGCAGCTGTCGCGGCCCGAAACGTCAGGGAGGCGCATAAGATAACTGGAATCCTGCAAGTAGCCAGTTCGGCAGAGGCCATTTCTAACGCCGCCGGTGACATTGCTGACCTCATCAAAATGAAAATCGGCATTCACCCGGTGATAAAGGACGCCCTGAAAGCTGCAGACGAAAAGATATGCAAGCTGAAGATCTCGCCCGGATCTTCGCTCGACAGCAAATCTTTACGCGACCTTAGGCTGCCCTCCAGCATTGGGGTCTGGGTCATGGCCATCAAGAGGAAAAACGAATGGATGGCTCCAATAGCTAAGGACGCTCAGCTCTTGGCAGAAGATGAGCTGGTGGTCAAAGGCCCGCCCTATGGGATGAGAATTATTCATGAAATGGCCGGGACGCCGATGGGGCCATTAACTATCGAAACTAAACTGAAAAAACTCCGCAAAGAACTTTCAAAAATGCGCGACTTGAGCGACATCGCCGTGGACCTAGCCTACTCTTCACTTATGTTGGGCTCTACCGAAGTCGCTGAAGAAGTCAGGGAAATAGAGGAGGCTTTCAACAGGTTCAACTACCAGGCCTGGCTGGACACCCTGAAAATCGCGGCAAGGGAAAGGAGAAACATCGCGGAATTGAACAGTGTCCTCCAGCTGGCGAGATATATGGAATCGATAACTGACGCCGCCGACTCGATAGTCGATATCGTCATTAGAAAAATAGAGCTACACCCGGTCTTCGCCAAGGCCCTTTCAGAGTCGCTGGAAAAAATCTGCCGGGTTAAAATATCTCCGAATTCGAGATTCGTCAACAAAACACTCGAAAAGCTGAACCTCTGGGGCACGGTCGGAGTCTATGTGCTGGTGATAAAGAGGGACGGAAAGCACATCATCACCCCAGGAGGAAACGTTAAGTTAAGGGCCAACGACATCGTCCTCGTGCGCGGATCATTTGAGGGCATTGAAAAGTTCCAGAAGGAGGCCTGCGCCATATGCGAACTATCTGGTGCAATGAAATAGAGGATCTGCTGAGCATCGCCCGCAACCAGGGCTGGCTCTTTTATTACCACCACCAAGGAAAACACTACTATTACCTTTATGTGGGATCGGAAAGGGAAGTTGTCTGCCTCGTGACAGAAGCTAAGGAAAAGCTCTCGGGAAAATATGCCACCATAGACGATGAGGGAAAAATTGTGACCTCAGACAAACCCATCATGCCTGCATGCTCGAGGATCGTCGGCGTGGCCAAGGACGAGGAGTTTGAAGAATTATTGACGCAGCTCAGACTCGTTTAACTCATTTCGCCAGCGCCAGCAGCGCCACCCTTTCAAGCACTATTTTCTGGAGGGGTGCCACCGCAGTTTCCTCAGGGGTTATTGAAAAAATCCGCTGCAATCCCAAGGATTTTTCCTGCCGGAAGTCCATCAACGAGTTATCCCATTCAGCTCCAAATTCATCAAAAATTTTTCCGACCGTCTTTTTCACCCTGACCTCAGGGCGACCAACTGAGGCCACCGCGAGAGCATTTCTACCTTGGCGAACACCAATCTTCTCGAAGGCCCGGTAAATCTGACGCTCGGCGGCGGCCCAGCAGATGAGCTCGACGGCAAGGCAATCGGCAAAGCCGCATCCTCTTTCATTCGCGATAATGGCCAAACGTGAGGAATGGACAAGATGCTCAGCCCCAGCAACCCGAGAGGCGTTAAAGGCTTGAGTGACGGTATCCATCTCGGCGTCCATTTGGACCATCCTCCTGATGAAATCATCCACGCTGTCCACCATGAAGATGCCCGCCGCCAGACCAAGAAACCTAACCCCGGTTGTGGTCCTGATCTTGAAAATCTTGACCCGGCGCGGAAAGCTCATAAGCATTCGACCCCAGATATTCCACGATTATAATGCGACCCGTGGCTTATAAGATGAAGATAGAGGACATCGTGCTGGGCCGGTATATCCGCTCCCCCGACGGCACGCAGCCAAGCTTCCTTCTAACGCCTTGGGGTGAGCAGGTCACTAGGGTTCGGGTGATGGGGACTTTGGTCGATAAATTCATCCGGGAGGACCAAAACTACGCGACGCTGAGGATAGACGACGGAAGTGAAACGATCAGCCTCAGGGCTTGGCAGGAGGGCGCCAAGGAGTTCGACAAATTCAACTTGGGTGACACCGTGGACGTCATCGGGAGGGTGAGAGAATTTCAAGGGGAGATCTATCTCACGCCGGAACTTCTCATCCGTGTCGAAGACCTCAACTGGGAGCTGGTGAGGGAACTCGAGATAATTGCTACAAGGCGGGAGGCAATTGCCGCGGGAGTGCGACCAAAGTTCGCCAGGCTGGAGCCCAAGGAACTGAAGATAACCGCCACTCAAGAAGTAGGCACCGAGGCCGCAGAGGCTGAGGAGGAGCCTCTTCCGGTTGTCCCCGACGAACTCAAGAAGAAAGTGGCCATCGCGATTGATAAGCTCGACACGGGCTCGGGAGTGGAGCCCATCAAGATAGCCAACGAGCTGAACCTGAGCCTTTCCCAAGTCAACGACATCCTCAGGGTTATGTTCGTCGAGGGTGATGTATTTGAACCAACAGCGGGTAAGTTCAGGCTGGCGAGGTGAGGGGATGGAAGAGGACTACGAAAAGTTGCTGGAAAGGGCAATCGAGCAGGTGCCCAAAACTGTCTTTGAGAGCTCCCGTTTTCAGATTCCCGAGGCCGACGTAGCCACGGTGGGCAACCGAACCATCCTCAGAAATTTCAAAAGCATTGCGGCGGCCTTCAACCGTGAGCCGGAGCACCTGATGAAGTATCTTCTTAGGGAGCTCGGAGCAGCCGGCGATATCCAAGGGGCCCAAGCCGTGTTTCAGGGAAAGTTCTCGGCCGTCGTGGTTCAGGATAGAATCCGACGCTATGCTGAAGAGTTCGTACTCTGCAAGGAATGCGGAAAACCAGACACCAGGCTGGAAAAGCGGGAACGGGTTTACGTCCTGAGGTGTGAAGCCTGCGGGGCACGCAATCCGGTCAGGGGAGTGTAAATCTGCCCTTACTAAGAATCATCCAAACTCAAGGCGAAAATCTGGTCATCATCTGCGACCGCGAGCTTTTGGGGAAAAAATTCAAGGAAGGTAAATTTCAGATCGAGGTCAAGGAATCTTTTTATTGCGGGAGGGAGGCCACCATTGACGAGTGCATTCAAGCCCTGCGTAACGCCACCATCGCCAACCTGCTAGGCTCAATAGTGGACCACGCGATTGATGCCGGAATTATCGAAAAAAGAAACGTGCTCAGAATAGCGGGGGTGCCACACGCCCAGCTAGTCAGGCTCTGAATCTGAATTAATAAACTATCACGCTTCTGACGCTGGGCAGCCTCCTCAGCGCCTCGATAACCTTTCCCTTCACCGGTTCATCGGTGATGATGGTTAACTTTGGCTGCGGCACGAAATGGGGGTCATCAGTCACCGACTGCCTGATGCTAAGTCCAAATTTGGCAATAACCCCGGTAACCTCCTCCAGTATCCCTGGCCTAGAAGCATCTTCGGGGATTATCTCGATTACCCCTAGCCCGAGCTGCTGCGCAAAACCCTTGAGATAGGCGATGGGCTCCAGATTCTCAAAGATCTCGCGTAGCTTCCGGTTGTTGAGGATACGACGGGCGGTGGCATCAACAACCCTCCGGTCAACCCCGGCCTCCTTAGCTATTTGAACCGCGGGGATTCTGATGTTGCCACAGGCAATCGTGCCATCCTCAAGAACCCTGAGACCATATTTGAACATCACCCTTGCCACGCTCATCTGGGCGGGATAATCCCTGAAGGCCTGCTGAACCCAGTTCCAGACCCCCACGCCGCCCAGATGCAACTTCTCCTCGCCAACCATCTGGGCCATGACCAACCTCATCACGCTTTCAATAAAATCAGGATCTATGCCAAGTTCCCGCGCCAGATTGCGGGCACGATCAATCACATAGCGTTCCCGCACCTCGTCCCTAATCTTAGCGCCAAGCTTCTTTTTCAAAACGGCGATGTCCCGAGAGATCCTGAGCCTTTCCGCGAGCAGCTTGATCAGATTTTCATCGATCTCATCTATCCTGCGCCGAATCTCCTTTAAATCACCGCCAGCCATCAGACTCCCTCCACCCTCGCGCCCTCAACTGCGGGCCGGGTGATCAATATCCTGCCCGGCCAATTTCGCCAGGCCTTGACTATGTCCACAACTTTATCCGGTTCTGCGACCGCGACGGTGGCGGATCCAGTGCCGGTCAGCCCGGCGGCCACAGCGCCCTGGGAAATGGCCTCGATTGCAATCATCGAGTCATGGCCAAGCGCGGTGGAATAAAGCAGACCATTGATGGTCAGGGCCTTCCAGATTTCGCCGCGACTGGCCATGCGATGAACCGACTTAATCGGGCCACGCAGATGGTGCAGTTTTTCTGGGCTGACTTTAGAAGTGTAAAACTTCTTCGGCGGAACGTGAATCACCACCATCAGGTGCGGATCCACCTTAAATTTCTTCAAAATCCTTCGCTTCAAATTATCGGTAATCACACCGCAACCGAAGAATGATGCCGCCGCGTCATCGAGAGCCCCTGTCACCGTGACTCCGGCTTCGAAGGCCGATTCAATTCCCAGTTCCAGTACCTGCTCCGGCGTGGGCCGTTGATCACAGGCTGCGAAAGTTGCCAGAACCGTTGCGTTGGCGGCTGCGCTGCTGCTCGACAACCCCGCCGCAATTGGGATTTCAGATGTGGTCTCGACAACGGCCCCGCTTTTTTCTAGGCCAATGCTTTCCAGAACCCGCCGGACGCAAGTCTCGATCAGCTTCGGGCTTTCTTTTTTCTCACCCAAGATTCTACCGGATATCTTCCTTTGCTTGGTTATTCTTACCGTCGCCTGAACTCTCAAATCAATCCCGAAGGCCGCGCCCTTTCCGGCCGCGATGGCGTTGACCACGGTGGCTGAAGCGCAGGCAGAAGCGATACCGACTCCTCTCCCCAAACCAGCCCCTCCCTCAGACAAATCTGTCGGGATTAATTTTTCCAGCGCGGATCATGTGGTCGGCCAAGACCAGCGCCAGCATCGCCTCGGCCACGGGCACTATCCGCGGACAGATGTTGGGGTCAAAGCGCCCCTCGAGACTGATCTCAGCTTCCTCCATTTTTACCAAGTCAACGGTCCGCTGCGGTTTCGATATCGAAGGTGTGGGCTTAACCATCAGACGCACCACAATTGGCATCCCGGTGGAGATTCCTCCCAGAACGCCGCCCGCCCGGTTGGTGGCGGTGACTATCCTTCCTTTTCGAATTACAATCGCATCGTTGGCCTCAGAGCCCCGCAAGCGCGCAAGTTTGTCTCCCTCCCCGATGACAACCGCCTTGACGGAACCGATAGACATCATCGCGGCAGCTATCTCAGCATCCAGCTTCCCAAACACAGGCTCACCTAGTCCGGCAGGGACACCGTGCGCCTGCACCTCGACGACGCCGCCAGTACTGTCACCTTCGGCGGCGGCCTGTAAAATCGCCTTTAGCATCATCTCCGCTTTTTCAGGTATGGCACACCTTACCGGATTTTTCTCCACGTTCCTTTTAATCTCCTTCAGCGTTGGCTGCCGGTCGATGGCCACGCCCGCTGCCTCCACGGTGTGGCCCAAGATCTCTACACCGTACGCCGCCAAGAGCTTCTTTGCAACGGCCCCGGCCGCTACCCTCCCTATCGTCTCTCGAGCGGAGCTTCTCCCTCCTCCCCGATAATCAACATGACCATACTTCAACCAGTAGGTGAGATCGGCATGGCCCGGGCGCGGCTTTGTTCTGACTTTTTCATAGGGCCGAGAATCAACGTCGAGATTGCGAACGATCATGCAGATTGGGGTGCCTATCGTCCTCCCCTTAAAAACTCCGGAGAGGATTTCCACTTTATCTCGCTCCTTCCGTTGCGTTGTTAAAATCGATTGACCAGGGCGCCGTCGGTCAAGTTCACGCTGGACATCGGCCTCGCTCAGCGGCATCCCTGCGGGCACGCCATCGACCACCACCCCAACCGCCAGCCCATGGCTTTCTCCAAAGGTGGTTATCTTAAAAATCTTGCCGAAGGTATTTCCCCCCATCACCACACCAAGTGGAATCCTCGATTTTAATCTATAAATCACCACCTATGGCCGGACCGCCAAAACCGGAAATCTTAGGCTGCCACCGCGTCGCAGATCACAGCGCGTGCGGACATCTCTCCCGCTCCGTTCTCTTAAAAAACGGTTCCCGCCTCCGCACCGCCTCGACAAACGCCCTCCTTGCCCCATTAAGGTCTCCCTCCCGAACATGCGACAGAATATCTACCAAGTTGTCGTTCCTCATTAAACACGGTTTGAGGTAGCCGTCGGGTGTCAGCCGTAGCCGATGGCAGTGGGCGCAGAACTTCGTGTTGTGCATCGGGCGCACCACCTCAACCTCTCCATTAGGCAACAGGTACCTCTTGCGGGACTGCATCAATCGCCTTGTTCTGACAACGGTGGCTCGGGCGGCAAGGCTACGTTCGATTTCCTCGAGGGCGAGGTGATGCTCCCTAAAATCAGCTCCGTTCAAGTCCACCAGCTCGATGAGCTGCAGTATCATGCCCCGCTTGCCAGCAAAGTCAATCATTCGGTCGACCTCATCTTCATTTATTCCCTTGAGCAACACCATATTCAACTTAATGGGAACAAGCTTGGCCTCAAGTGCGGCGTCTATCCCGTCAAGTACTTTCCCCAATGACCCGTTATGGGTAATCCTAGCAAATTTTTCGGCATCAAGGGTGTCTAGGCTGATGTTGACCCGATTAAGGCCTGCCTCTGCAAGCTCCTGCGCCTTTTCGGAAAGCAGGGCACCATTGGTCGTCATGGAAACCTCTTTTATCCCGGGCTTCACCGAGGCGGCGACAATATCAACTATATCCCGGCGGAGCAGCGGCTCCCCTCCAGTAATCTTGACCTTCTCCACGCCGAACCCCGCCGCTATCTCTATTATGCAGCCCACTTCCTCGGAAGACATCTCCCGGGAACTCTCCGGGCAGCCCTCGCGATGGCAGTAAAAGCAGTTGAAATTGCAGGCCTCGGTCACCGAGACCCTGAGTCCATTGACTGAACGCCCGTATCTATCCATCACGATTTATCACCATTATCTCGATGTTTCTGCCTTGGGTATCCTTGAGCGAGCTTACCATCCCCTTAATCGCTCCGGCCAGAAATTCTTGGACAAATGGTTTGAGGGGAATCTGCCTGCCATCTATTTTCAAAACTACCTCTCTGGCAAGCGCTTGGCATTCCTCCCACCGTCTCCTACCGGAAACTACAGCGATGGCAAACTTCTCGCAGCTCTCAAAGCCGCAGTGTTTACAGTCGATGCCCGGAAGAGGTGGAAAGGACCTTTGCTCGATTAAATCCACTATCTCTTTAACCTGCTTGAAATCAAAGGACGGAATCGAGGAGGAGCTAAACCCCACGCAGGCAATGGTGAACTCGTCCGCGAGTTCGTTGACCTCGGCTCGGTTCCTCGCCACGATTATCCTTGCGAGACCTCTGAAACTTTTGAAACCCTCAACGATAACAAAGTCGATCCCAGACAAGCCCCCTAGAATTTCATCTAGCCCTCCCGAACGTTTTTCAATTCTGGCCAACTCGCCAGGGGCAAGGGAAACCACCAGCTCGGCACCGGCCCTAGCGTGCGTCCATGTATCCTTACCGGCCTGATCAATGGTGAAATTTCTTTCCGGGATGTGTTTCACCGTGCCCACTCGGTAACCGCGTCTAACCAGCTCCTTGATAATCGAGACCACCAGTTTCGTCTTTCCCGCGCCATGAAAGCCAACAACTGAAACGGCCCTAGGTATGGTCGACCCCTTCAAAAAGCTTCACCTCAACAACCTCGCCCTCGTCAACGATTTCTCGCTCCAGCGGCACCTCAATGTAGCCGTCGGCGGTTGAGAGAGAAGTGATGGCCCCCGATCCCTTAAGAACCGGCTCGGCAAAATTCTGGCCGTTTTTTTTCACCAGTCTGACCGGGACGAGTTCCTTCCTGCCCTTAGCCGAAAGAATCCTGGACGCGAGCTTTGCCGGGACAATACGCCGCGGGCTCCGCGGGACTCCTGAGAGTTCATGCAGGTAATCGGCGACGAGCTGGTCAAATACCATGAGAGCAGAAACGGGGTAGCCTGGAAGGCCGAAGACGGGCTTATTTTTGACCACGGCAATGAAAGTCGGTTTACCCGGTTTCATGGCGATACCATGAACGATGATGCCCGGTTTACCCAAGCTGGCTACCGCTCCAGGGGTAATGTCCCCCACACCCACGGAAGAACCGCCAGAGATCAGGACTATGTTGGTGGCTTTGATTCCTTTACTTACCGCGGCTTTGATGGCCGAAAATCTGTCAGGCACAATGCCAAGAAAAATTGGTTCGGCACCGCAGGCCCTCACCGACTCCGAGAGTGATGTCGCATTAACGTCGTAGATCTTTCCCGGCCTAAGCCTTGCTCCTGGCTCCACCAGCTCCGAACCAGTAGAGATAATCGCCACCCTTGGCCTGTCCCTAACCATGACTTTATCAACCCCCGCCGCCGCAAGAACAGCAACATCAAGGTAATTAAGCCGTTTTAATCTCCTGAGCACCGGCTGTCCTTTTCTGATATCGGAGCCCCTCTTGGTAACGTTCTCCCCGGGGGATACAGCTCGGTAGCAAGTTACCGAACCATCCGCCGGCACAACGTATTCCGACATTACCACTGCATCTGCTCCTCGTGGCAGCGGTGCCCCCGTAGTTATCTCAGCACAGAATCCCGACCTCAGAACCATCTTTGGCCAAGTTCCCGCCACAACCCTTCCCGCCAGCCTAAGTTCAATGGGCGAGCGCTCGGTAGCACCAAAGGTATCTGAGGCTTTTACTGCGTAGCCATCATAGGTCGCCCGGTCAAACGGAGGAACGTCTATTTTGGAAATTATATCCTTTGACAAAACCCGACCAACTGCGGAAGCGGCCGGAATAACTACATCGCGGGGCTTGGGCCGCCATTTTTCTTCCAACGCTGCCTTGGCCGATTCCAGCGTTACCACATGGGTGAAATCGTTCACGTTATCCTCTTAATATTAAACGCAAGGGCTTATTATCTTGCTTTTGGTTAAGTACTTGTGATTAACATTTCCCCAATATAATCCTAAAAATACCAGTTAGGTGCTTTTGATAAATCTTATAAATAGTTGTAGCTACTCTCTTTGGGTGACATTACGGCAAGCAATTTAAACCCATACAAAGCCGCGGTAGAACAATTGGAAATTATTGAAGAAATATTGAAGTTGGACCCTTGTGTAACTATAAGATTAAAACACCCACGCCGAACAATTATTGTCTCCGTTCCCGTGCGCATGGACAACGGGGAAATAAAGGTTTTTACCGGCTACCGAGTCCAGCATTGCCACGCTAGAGGTCCTTTCAAGGGAGGCATAAGATACCATCCGAAAGTCGACATGGACGAAGTCAAGGCACTGGCGATGTGGATGACTTGGAAATGCGCCGTGGTTGATATACCCTACGGCGGGGCCAAGGGTGGCGTAACTGTGGATACAAAACAGTTGTCGAAGGGTGAAATTGAAAGATTGACGAGAAGATATACTGCCATGATCTTTGACGACATCGGCCCCTTCAAAGATGTGCCGGCTCCGGATATGTACACCGATGCCCAAACGATGGCCTGGATAATGGACACTTACAGCCAGCTCAGGGGTTATATGGTACCTGAAGTCGTCACCGGAAAGCCGATTGAACTCGGCGGTTCTGAGGGGAGAAAACAAGCGACCGGACGCGGTGCGGCCATCTGTGCCAGAGAGGCCGCCAAACAACTGGGGCTGAAAATGAAAGGACTAACGGCCGTGGTTCAGGGCTTTGGCAACGTCGGCCAGTGGGCAGCGGCGGTCCTCGAAGAGATGGGTTGTAAGATAATTGGCTTGAGCGACTCAACCTGCGGCATCTACGATCCGAAGGGATTTGATGTCAAAGCCGCGATAAAACACAAGGAGAAAACAGGTAAGTTGCGTGGGTTCGGCCGCGGAGAGGAGATTACCAATGAAGAACTCCTACAGCTAGAGTGCGATATTCTGGTACCGGCGGCGATGGAAAACGTGATAACCGAGGCGAACGCGAGCAAAATCAAGGCAAAAATCATATCTGAGGGCGCGAATGGTCCCAGCACGCCAAAAGCTAGGGAAATATTGCACGAGCAGGGAGTGCTCGTCGTTCCCGATATCCTGGCCAACGCAGGTGGGGTTACCGTCAGCTATTTTGAATGGATACAAAACCTCCACCGAGAGCACTGGAGCGAAAGCGAGGTCAACCAAAAACTAGAAAATCACATGGTGAAAGCTTACCACGACGCTTCAAAGACTGCGAATGAATACCAAGTTGATTTGCCCACAGGCGCCTACATCCTCGGTGTCAAAAGGGTAATAGACGCCCAAGAAAGACTGGGTCTCTTCCCGTAAACTAGAACACAAATGTTGATCAAAAACTAGACTTTCAACGTCAAAAAACGCTGAAACATTATCGAAAAATTTATTATTAAAAATTTGTTAAATGGAAATTGCGGGGATAAGCCGACAGAACAGGCTGAACTCGAACCCACGGGTTCGGGGGATCCACGGAAAAACTCAGCGCAGCTGGGGGAGGCCGTGGATAAGGTCACGGCAGTGTGTACCGAAGCATGGATGTCGGATAAAGATCTCGAAACGAAAGCGCGGCTGGGTAACCGAGCCGCCGCGGAGTAGTTTCGCGATCGTCCCCGCGCCAAAAATCAAAAATACTAAATTTTTTGATTACAGCGCTGGCAACAAAAATTTGTGTTCCCAATCGCTCACGTGGGCTCGATAGCTCTCCCACTCCTTCTCCTTGACATGGATAAAGTGCTTGAACAGATGCTCACCCAGCGCATCCATTACCAGCTGGCTCCGGCGCATATAATCCAGCGCCTGCCCCAAGTTCTCCGGAAGCGATTCGATGCCTAAAGCCTCGCGCTCCTCGGTGCCCATGTGGTAGATGTCCTTTTCCACAGGCTCCGGAGGCTCTATCTTCTCCTCGATCCCCTTTAGCCCGGCGGCTAACATCACCGTGAACTGGAGGTAGGGGTTGCCTGCAGGGTCAGGGTTTCGCAACTCAATGCGGGTGTGGGATTCCCTGCCCGCCGGAACGCGAATGTAAGCGCTCCTGTTTCTGTTCGCCCAAGAAATGTAAACTGGGGCCTCATATCCGGGAACCAGCCTCTTGTAGGAGTTAACCGTCGAAGCCAAAATGGCACAGGTTTCCTTGGCGTGCTTCAGGAGCCCACCGATGAAGTAAAGCGCATACTTGCTCAGCTTGTACGGACCCTTAGGATCGTAAAACACATTTTTCCCTTCAAGCGTCATGAGCGACTGATGAACGTGCATTCCCGAGCCGTTGACGCCGTAAATTGGCTTGGGCATGAAGGTGGCGTAGAGCCCGTGGCGGTAGGCAATATTCTTGGTGACGTACTTCATCATGGCCACCCTATCGGCTGAGGTCATGGCATCGGTGTACATGAGGTCTATCTCATGCTGTCCGGGGGCAACCTCATGATGCGAAGCCTCCACATCGAATCCCATCAGATTAAGGTAGTTAACTATTTCCTTTCTGATGAGGTCTCCCCTGTCCCGCATGAGGTCAAAGTAACCGCCGGAATCTGAAGGTCTGGTTGTGGGCAGCCCCTGTTCATCCAACATCAAGAAAAAGAACTCGTACTCAGGAGCCGTGTTAAAAATCCACCCCTTTTTCCTAGCCCTTTCCAGCTGCCGCTTTAATGCCGCCCGCGGATCTCCTTCAAATGGATTGCCCTCATGGTCATACACATCGCAGACCATCCGCGCCGTCTTAAGATTGTCCTGCAACCATGGAATGATCACGAAAGTCTCCGGATCCGGCATCAGGCGCATGTCAGATTCCTCGATGGTGGCATAGCCTAAAACAGAAGAACCATCAAAGAAGACTCCTTCGTCCAACGCCTTTTCGATCTTGGTGGCGGGAATGGTGACATTTTTCACCGTGCCCAAAATGTCGGTGAACTGCATCTGGATGAACTTGATGCCTTCCTTTTCCACCGTCTGGATTATCTCGTCCTTGGTCAATATCTCAACCCTTCTCATCTCCTTGCCCTCGGTATTTATAACTGGCGATTCTATACGGCGGAATATACAAGATTCAGCCCTCGCCTTCCGGGGTTATCGCCCGCCCGCCGTACAGCTCCGTAATGGTCAGCTTCAAGGCACCGTTTTCGCGGTAAATGTGGAACGAAAACATCTCCGCCGCATAGTTCTCGTTGAGCTCCCTTTCCAATGCCTCGATATCCGCTGCCTTCTGTGCCCAGCCGTAGGCCAAGTTGGCTAGATAAAGCATTCTTCCGTAGCGGGGGGTAACGCCAGCATCCAGCTTGACTCCAAAGGCCTTGGCCCCGGACACATGGCTAAAGCTCGCCCCCAGATAGCCGTAGACGCGGACGCCTCCATCAGGTAGCCACTCAATTTGTAACGAGTTTTCATCGCTCAACGGGACGTAGATATTATCGAAATTGGAGTAGGACCACCCTGCGGCAATGCGCTGGTTAAAGTAGTTTCGCAAGCGTGACTCCACCTCTGCCTTTGATCCGGCAAACTTACCGGCCTCAAACATGGCCGCGGCCACTGCGGATCTAAGGGAATCATTCAGTTCCGCTTCAACAGCAAGAGCCACGGCCCTAGTGGTGTCAACCGCCATCCTTTCTTGCAACAACTCGATCTGGCGCGTGTAACCGGATTCAAAGGTATTCAGTGCCGCAAGACTGGAAAGAATTACAAAGACCGTGAATATCGCCAGCAGTTCGGCTGATCCCAACTCATCCATTCACTATCACCCCTTTCTGAACAGCGTTATGGTGGCTTCGGCCTGCGCCACTCTGTTTTCAGCCAAGCCTGCGACCACAATAGTATACTTTCCTGAAAAGGAAAACTTCTCCACGTTAGGGCTAGGTGGTCCACTGTCGCTAGGGCTGATCTGGACCCAAACTGAGTTCTCGTGCCTGACCTCAAAAACAACCCCATAGCCGGAAGGACGCAAATAAGACAAAAGAACATCAAGCCGAGACCGGAGATAGTCTCCTGGGACTACTTGGGGTGATACCCCAATCACGTTCTCGGCAACGGCGGCAAGATAGCTGAGTGAGTAGTTTTCCACTTGGGATAGTTCAAGGGCCCTGTAAAGGTACTCGGCTTTCAGCTGCATCTGCCGGCTGACTGCTGAATCTATCGCCCCAAGACGATAGCTGTGCAAAAGAACCCCGGCAAAGACTACTATCAAAAACATGAAAGCTATTGATAAAACATCACTTACTCCTTTCCTCTCGGTTATTATGCCGCGTCTCAGGCCCGCCACACTTTAACCTCCATCTTAGCGTAGACCAAGCGCCCGTTTTGATAAAGGGTAATCGGCACTGAGATTGCGCTCACCGGATTGTCATCCGGAGGGGAGGGACCGAAGGGCCCGAAAACAACCCCGGCCTCAGGGTTGAACAAAATTGTTATTTGGTAAGAGTAATTCTCCCCGCCGATTTCTTGTCTAAATTCCAGCGATGATATCCTTTCCACATCGACGACATATTCCTGTAGCCTAGTCCCCTCAACATGGGCCAAGCGGTTAAGGACTAGGTTGTTTGTAATCGATGTCGCGGTATCAATCAAACCTGCTGTCGCCAGCATACTCTGGTGTTGGCTGTAAGCTGAGACTAGCAGGAAAAGAAAAACTATCACCAACAAGATTGCTAAGACTGATTTGAAAATCCTTATCAGGTCCGTCTTACCACCAGCCTACCATCGCTGATGAAAATTGAGAGATCGTAGCTACCGGGTCCCAGCTCAGGCGAGTCTTCAGAAAATGGCAGCACAAAGCCGTCTTCCGGGACACCATAACCGTCGACGAAAATCCGGTTATCAATAAATCTCATGTGATAGTTTCCCGGGATGTTCACCCTGACATTCTGCGTGCCACCTGTAGCTATCACCGTGCCACAGGCTTCAGCCACCTTCAAGGCTGCCTCTCTGGCAACCCCCTCATCCGCCAACCCACGGATTAAAAAGAAACCGAATATCCCAACCGCGACAGCGAAAGCACTTAGGATAACTAAGCCAAGGGTACGCAACGCCGGCATGAAGATCTACTCCACCGTCAGCTCAAAATTTGCCGTCTGCTGGACGCCATCAGTGCCAGTTGCCCTGATGGTAATCGTAGTAGTTCCCGTCTGTGCTGAGTCTCCGACCACAATCGTCATCGTTGATCCAAATGCTGGTACCCCACTAGGAGGCGCAAAGTTAACCGTAACGTTTTCCGGAACGCCTGATGCCGACAGCGTCACTTCCTTATCGTAGGGCCCGATGCGTTGCACCGACACGCTGACGGTTATCGTGCTTCCCGCGCTGACCGTGGCGCTTGTGGGCGAAACGCTAACTGTGAATGAGAGCATCCCGGTGGCTTCCCTACCAGCCCAAGTATAAACTGCATAGCCGATTCCCAAGCCGATGACCAAGAGTACGATGCCGGCAAAAAGCTTCATCGCCAGAGGCTCAACGCCACGCTGATCCAGTCCCTTCGCCACTCAACCACCTCCGACAGTTATTAACGTTAGCAAGAAGCTCGTGACGGTAAATATAGCTGCCGAAACCAAGGCTGATTTTGCCACAGAGGACCAGAGCTCCACCTGATCACCCGCGGCCCTGATGTTGGCTATATATCTAGCGATTATAAAGCTCAGCGCCACCGCGGTGATTCCCATGATCAGCCGGAGCAGGGCGATCTCCATAACACTCATCACACCAATGAGAAAGGGAATCCCGGTAACACCTGCCGTTGCCGCCTGCGCCGCCATTGAGAACTTCATGCCCGACATAAAGTCCATCACCCACACCGACATCGCACACACCACGGGTATGAGCACCGCGGCCACCAGCCAGAGGTTTCCCATTGCCTCATCAATCCTCTCTCGGAAACGCCGTTCAACGCGGTGAAGTGTCCGCAAAAATTCTGCGGCCATCATGCAGGCCCGGCCCGCCGCTGCCTCACTGTCACGCCTGATCCGGGAGATGATCTGCAAAAAGCTCTTTATCATCGGGTTATACGGACTGCCGGAGCGCCGCTCAAACATAGCCTCTTGGAGGTTCATCCCGTAATAACCCATTCTCCGGCTCACCTCCTTTAGCTCAACGGCTAACGGAGAACCCGCCATCAGGTTGGCCGCCTCGTCCATCGCCTGGGGCATCGGCTTACCATCCAGCATTCTCGAGCCAATGGTGTTCAGCGCGTTGCCCCAGTCGACCAGCTTTCGCCTCTCCTCCTCCCGTATCTTGGTCCTTCCCGAAACGTAAAGATACGCGTAAACACCAATGGCCGCGGCTACGGCCCAGACGAACCAGAAGGTCGAAAAACTGAAAGATATAAATCCCAGCGGCCCGCCGTTTTCTCCAATCAAATATAAAACCCCTGGCCAGGCCACTGCGGCAAAAACTATTATGGGAATAATTAATAACGGGATTTTTCTTCCGAATATCGTGAACTTTCCCGGCGGCGGTAGACGCGGATCATCCTCAGGAAGGCTCTGAATCTGGATGGTGGCCGGCCGATTGCCCAACATGAGCTGGGTAAACGCCAGAAAGGCGACTATCAGACCCAGCGCTATCGCGGCAAAAAATTTCAGGTCGACGAAGTTAAGCCCGATCACTCCAAAAATCGGGGACAGACCCACAACGCTGATTATGGCCAGCGAGCTGAAGGTAAGAAAGGCCAGCGTGGGCAGAATGAGGCGGTTGAGGCGGTTGGTGAGCTGCTCCTCGGCACCCTCCAAGACCCGCTCCGGAGCCTTGGCGACATCGGCCAGCCTTGCCGCCTCCTCCTTTGCCCCAGTAGATCTAAGCAGGTCGAAAATGGCCTGCCGAACGCTGTCATCTATTTCTCCCCAATCGTTGGCCACCACCGTCAGAAGATGACGCACAGTATCATATCTCCGTCGCTCCTCGAGTTCCAACAATCCTTTCTGAAGGTCCTCGGCCAGCTTGCCCTCGCTCATATCGGCCGCCTGCACGGTAGCCCCTCTGAGATCGGGACGATGATAAAGGGAGAAACTGAGCAACATCACCGTCCCGATGGCCTTGGCTTGGGCATCAGCGCGGCGCTGGGCTGCTACAGAAACCGGATAGCTCTGGAAGGCCATCATTAGAATTCCTCCAATTAAAAATCCGGCTATTGGCAAGTACAGGGAGCCGAGGAAATCCCCGCCGGAGAGAATAATCCACAGCCAAACTAAGACTGAAAACAGCGCCGGTATTGTCAGGGAAAGTATCAATCCGGCCGCCCATTCTCTGGGCTCAACCTTTATCCCGGCCTCTTTCAAATTACGCAGGGTTTTCTGGCTCAGCTTCGAATTTTTCGTGAAAACACCGAAGACCCTGCCGGCCGCAAAACAAAACTTTTCATAAAATCCTTTCTTCCTCGGCCCGAGAATCCTCTGCAGGGCCTGGCGGACGTCGCTCGGCACCGGAAACCTTTCCGGCAGCGGTTTTAGGTCCTTTTCAGCCAAGCTCGCCAAGCCTCCAGCACCTTGGAATAGTTCGGGGCATTCTGCTTCTGCAGGTAGAAGTAGGCATTGTAGGCCCTGCTTACGAAGGGCAACTCAAGATAGCTGGAATCCCCTGATTTCCTAGCCAGCATCAAAAGTTCGGACTTCATCTTTGCCTCGGCCAAAATTGAGGCTAGAAATTCCTCCTCATCAATCGCCAGCCGACGGCAAAGTCTCGGTATCAACTGGCTGCCGCCCTTTTCCGGAGGCAGAAATCTGACCGCTTTAACCACACCATTTACGTTCACGGACGAGAGATCGCTGGAGTTCAGTTTTTTGACCAACCCTTTCGGTCCGCTGAGAAGCTTTGACTGAATCAACTTATCTCTCTTGCGGTCATCGACAAATAGCTCGGAATATTTCGGCTCATCCTTCCAGTCCTTAAGCACCTCGGAAATCTCAACGATTCTCCTAACAGTGCCGCTGGGGGTGGTGAACCTCGCCGTGCTGATGATAAAGTCGATATACTTGAAGGTAGCCGGGTGCAGTCCCATAATATGCACGATGAGGTCAAACATCTCCATCTTACTCCTAGCATGAAAGCTCGCCACCACTGGCTGAGAACCCTGCCTCGCAGCGGCACCTAGCGCTGCTCTCACCGCCTCGGCCGCCCGAACTTCGGTGATCAGCCAGTAACTGGGACCGCCCCGGAGAAAGGCATTTACCTGTCGCTCAAGCTGCTCTGGGTCCGAAACCCTTACGTTGGCCAGCTTATAGCCGTGGGAAATGAAGTCCTCAATGTGCAACTCCTCGGTGTCCTGAAAGGCCACTATTCGGTTGTGCGGACCTATTTCTGGAACGTAGGTCTCAACTTGGGAGGTCTTTGCCGTCCCCATTTCCCCGATGACGAAGGCGCTGGAGCCGAGCCTCAATACATTGCCCAGAAAGGAACTTGCTAAGGGCGAAAGTGTTCCTCGTTCCAGAAAGAGTGGTTGCGTCCATGGCCTAGAACGACGCTTGCGAACCGCGATCTCGACGCTCCGTGTCCATATGGCAGGATAACGGCTCAAGAACAGACGCATACCTAGCTCCGGTATCTCAGCATCAAGTTGGGGCCGGATCTCGTCAAAAGAAGTTCCCAATCGAGAAGCCAGCGTCTCGCCCAAACCAAGCAGCGCCGGTGTGGTCCAGTATATGCCGGTCTCTAACCTCCCCCAGCGCTCATGTTCCACATATATGGGCTGTATCTCGGGAGGAGCCGGGACAAAGATATCGGTAATGTGGTCATCGTGGCTAAAAGGCTCAAGGAGACGGTAAGTCAACCAGCTGGCCATTAGCTCCGCCAACTTGCGAACGGCGGCGGGAACCGAACCTTTCTTCTCCCGCAACATGTGGAGTAGCGCGTGATACCACTCCTCGGCGAACGAATGGGTGCGGGTGGAGTAGGCAAACCGGGCATGTCCTGGTGCCTCCTCAATCTTAAACCTGTAGGCGGAATCCAACATCTCCAGCTGGTCAGCGGGGAGGTTAAACTCAGGCAAGACCAATTCATAAAAAGGAACAGGGTGGTCGCGCTGCTCATAAATATTCACCCGACCACGACCATCGGACAGCCCATAGCTTTCAATCAGGCGAGCATCACGAGGTGGTGGATTCCACAAGCCCTCAATGAAAAAAGGCTTAGCTCTAGCGGAAAAAACCTCGTCATAATTTTTCGGTGAAAGACGCCGGAATATGGGGTTGCTTTTCAACGTGGCTTTTACGGTATCAACCAGCTTGAAGTAGTTTTCCTCACTGCACTTTTTGCAATCAGGGCTGCTCTTGATTCTGGAGATAACCAAGCTGTTGTCAAGCGGGCTGAGATCATGCGGTTCTGAAGTTATCTTGTCTAAGGCATCGGTCAGGGCTGCCATACGGGTTTCTATGCACTTTTTACACTTTGCATCTCCTTCCTTTCCACCGTAAAGGGTACGGTCCAAGGCAAGCTGTTCTGCCGCCGCGATTGTTCTGGCCAGCTGGGAAAGCTCCCGGGTGTGATAGATTCTCACCAAAGGTTGTAGAAGTACGACCCGGTCAACCTCGGCCTCCATGCGCAACCGACTTAAAACGCAGTAACGACACTTTGATTCGTTAAGCGTCCCGGGAAAATTGCAACCATGACAGTCAAACTCGGCTACCTTTAACGGTCCTGAATCTTTAATTTCCAAACTTGGGCATTCCATACCGACCATAATAATCTAGTAACAACAAAATAAAGCTGCCTCCATCGAAAAAGCACTCATTCCCAAGCTTAAAAAAGTTCTTTTTCTCCATAAGGTAATTGCTTTTGAGAGATATGGCGAAAGATTTGCGCACAAGATTGAGGGGCTACCTTTCCGAAGACGAGCTAAGGTTAATAAGGGCATTTGATGTGGTCGGCGATATCGCTATCGTCAAGTTACCCGAACACCTGCTTCCTAAAAAACACATCATCGGTAAAGCTCTAATGGAGGTTCAAAAAAACGTGCGTGTGGTGCTTAATCAACTTTCTCCAGTAAAAGGTGAGTTTCGCACCCGGGAACTGGAGGTAATCGCCGGTGAAAACAGGACCGAAACAATCTACCGCGAATCTGGCTGTGCCTTCAAAGTCGATCTGGCAAAGGTCTACTTTTCCCCGAGGCTGGCGACAGAAAGGCTGCGAATTGCCAAAATGGTAAAGCCGGGCGAAACCGTGGTGAACCTTTTCGCCGGGGTTGGCAGCTACTCAATCATCATCGCCAAGCAAGGCAAGGCAGCTCTCATTTACTCCATCGACATTAATCCCCACGCGTTTGAATACATGCAGACCAACATCCGGATAAACAAAGTTGGAGATCGAGTAATCGCTATCCTCGGTGATGCTCGCGAGGTTGTGGAAAGGGAATTGGCTGGAAAGGCCGATCGTGTTCTCATGCCCTTACCCGAGCTTTCCCATAATTTTTTTGATGTGGCCCTGAAAGCCCTGAAGCCCACCGGGGGTATAATCCATTTCTACGACTATGGAGAGGAACCTGATATTTTCGGACCTTCGATAGATTTCGTCAAAACCGAGGCCTCCAAAAAAAGGTTTGAGGCAAAAATGCTGGGCGCGAGAAAAATCCGTTCTTACGCCACCCGATGCTACCACATCGCCCTAGACCTCGAGCTTAAATCTGCGGAATAAAAGGGCATCTTCAACCGACCGTCTGCTTGCCTCGTTTACTCAGCCAACGCTTCCTAATTTTCTTGGCCAGTTCTCCATTCTCAATGATAAGCGGGCCCCGATAACCGCATTCCTCACAGTCATAAACCGACCAAAGCTGGGGCAGCCCGGACGCCCACTTTAACCTACCTGAGCCACATCTAGGACAGTGGGTGGAATTTCTCCTTGATTTCAAATTTTTACCTCAGATCTCTAACAACCGAAAGTTAACCTGATTGTTTTCGCCAATTTCAATCTCAGCCGCAAAACCCTTCGTCATTGGCCCAGGATTGATGACAAGCGTGCGACCTAGCTGGTCGACCCCACGACCTTCATGAACGTGGGCGCAGAGGGAGAGCAACGGTTGTCTTTTCTCGATAAACTGGCGTATGCTCTTGCTTCCCACGTGGGTTCCCTCCCTGATCCTATCGACCTCGGTCCCATGGGGCGGTGCGTGGGTCACCAGAATCAGCTCCCCGACAGTATCGCAAGAGGCCGTGGCTAGCTCCTCCTGGATTTCCGCCTCAGTAAGCTCAAATGGGGTGTTAAATGGGGTGAGGTTAGAACCGCCCAGTCCTAAAAAGTTGAACTCGCCCAGTCTACTGCATCTACCGTGGAGGTTCACACCCCTCCTATCCAGCACTTGAAGTATCGACTTAGGATCACAGTTGCCTGGCACACAAAAACAGGTGATTCCGTGCGCCTTAACCAAGTCCAGCAGGCTCTCTGCCACTTCCGGCGGGCCAAAATTGGTAAGGTCTCCGATCAAGACCAAGCAATCATGCCCACCTCGAAGCAGTTTAGAGAGGTTATTTTCAGCACCTGAGTTGCCGTGAAAGTCAGCTGCTGCCAGTAACTTCATACAAACACCTAAAAGTAAGAGAGTAGTTGCCGATATTAAAAGTGTTTGCTTAATCTTAGCTCGATCATTCCCTCGTAAAAAAACTTATATGAATCAATGCCAAGTAATTTTGATTCCCGGTGATTCGCTTGGCGTCCAACAAGGAAAAAATAATGGAAATTTTAAATTCGGTCAGAAGTGAAAACCGCCGACACCTTTCGGAAATAGAATCAAAACGTGTGCTCGAAGCTTGGGGGATACCAGTGAGCCGCACCGCCCTAGCCAGAAACGTTGATGAAGCGATCAGGATCGGGCGAGAAATTCATTATCCTTTGGTAATAAAAATAGCCTCCCCGGATATCATCCATAAGAGTGATGCCAAGGGTGTTATGGTGGGGATAAGCTCGGAGCTGGAGCTGAAACAGGCTTTTAATGAAATCATGAAAAATGCGCGGGAATACAACCCCGATGCGAGAATACTCGGGGTGACGATACAGGAGTACTTGCCACCTGCCCGCGAGGTCATCGTTGGGGCGATACAGGACCCATCCTTCGGCGCCACCGTTATGTTCGGGTTGGGCGGAATCTGGGTTGAAGTCCTCAAAGACATCAGCTTCAGGCTCGCACCTCTTACCATCGAAGAAGCCAAGGAAATGATCAAAGAGATAAAGGGTTATCCCGTCTTGGCGGGAATTCGAGGTACTCCGCCAGCGGATATCGACGCGATGGCTGGATTAATTCAAAAGGTGGGGCAACTGGCCTATGAGTTCCCAGAGATTGCCGAGATGGATTTAAATCCAGTGTTCGTTTTCGACAAGGGTAAGGGGGCGGTCGCCGTGGATGCTCGGATTGTCCTTGGAGAGGGCAAGTAATGTCAGCTGAGCTAAAACCGCTCTTTGAACCCAGATCGATTTTTCTAGTTGGAAATTCAGAACTAACCGGAGAGGATAGGATCTATTCAGATCTTTTCCATCTGCTGGTGCAAAATTTATCTGGCTATAAACGAGGTAAAGTTTTCCTCATTGACTTAAGTGGAAAAATTCCGGGCAGCTGCAACAACTTGAACATGGTCAAGGTTGGTCTGGATCTGGCGATTGTTTTGCTGCCTGAAAAATCGCTGGCCAAAAACCTACATAAATTGGTCTCACGCCAGCCAAAGTCGCTTTTGTTGATGGTGGACGAGTTGGAGGAAAAAATGAGTGAGGAATTGGTTAAGATGATGAAGAGAAAAACGACGATAATCGTCGGTCCGGATTCAATCGGGATTATCAACACAAAAACTGGATTAATCGCTGTTCCCGAAAAGTGGCAGATTTTCGGGGGGGATGTGGCCGTTATTTCACAGGACAGCTGTATCGCCCGGAATATACTCCGTCTGGCCACAAACTTCGGAATCAGCAAATTGGTGAATATCAACGAAAACTTTGGAACCGATGAGTCCGATTTCCTAAGCTATCTATCCAAGGATAAAGAAACCAAATGCATCTGCATTTACCTAAAAAAAGTCAGGGGCGGCCGGAGATTCATAAAAACTTTGGCTGACGCCGTTGCTGAAAAACCTGTAATTGTTCTCAGCGGAACAATTGCTGGCACGGAAATATTGGAGGCCGCCGTGAAGCAGGCGGGAGGAATAATAGCCCACCACGTCCGCGAGATGTTAAACGGGGGCGCTGCGGTGGCAAAACAACCACCGCTTCTTGGAGAAAGAATCGCGATTATCACCAACGTCACCGGACCTGCAGAACTTTCTGAAAAATATCTCTTAGAAAAAGGTATTTCGCTGGCCAAGCCTTCCACCGAAACCGTAGAAAAACTACAGAAAAATCACCCCGCAGCTAAAATATCCAATTTTATCAATCTGGGAAAGGCGGCTGGGGCTGACGCATACAAACGGGCTGCGGAATTGTTACTCTCGGATGAAAAAGTGGACGGGATAATGATGATAAATTCAATGAAGGCCACACGGTTCGAAATGGACGACCTCAGGAAAATCACCGATGTCGCCAAAAAATCCAAAGAAAAGCCCGTGGTCGATGCCGCGCTTTGTGCCGATAATAGCGAGGGTTTAAGGGAAATCGTTTCCAAATCGACCCTGCCCATCTACACCCAGATCGAGGAAGCCGTGGAAGCAATAGGCATCCTAAAATCTTGGGGAAAACAGATTAGAAGACCTCAAGGCATAAAATCAACGGGGTAAAAATTGGCCATAGCCTGATGACCCGATAACTTTGCCTCCTTCGGCAATTATCGTTCCCCTCAAGATCGTCATGACAGGGATCCCTTTGACCCTCATGCCCTCGAAGGGCGTCCAGCCCACCTTATAGTGCAACCTCTCTGCCGATATCTGGGCCTCCTCCTTAAGATCCAAAATAATCAGGTCGGCGTCGGATCCCTCCTGGATCACTCCTTTGCGCGGGTAGAGGCCGAACAGTATCGCGGGTTTGGTGCACATGCAGTTGACCAGCTGCTCCAGCGTCAACCTGCCCTTGGAAACTCCCTCGCTGAGCATTAGAGGTAAACTGGTCTCAACGCCAGGAACTCCTGAAGGTACCTCCCAGATATCGATCCATCCTCTATCCTTTTCTTCTTTTGAGGCAGGTGCATGGTCCGTCGAGACGATGTCTACGATGCCTTCGGCCAATGCCTGCCAAAGCGCGGCGCGATCGCTATCTGACTTAAGGGAAGGATTAACCTTCAAGTAAGGTCCAAGCTTTTCCATGTCCTCTCTTTTGAAAATCAGGTAATGAGGACATGTTTCAGCGCTGACGTGCACTCCCCTTTTCTTTGCCTTTTGAATCGCTTCACATCCCTCGCGCGTGGTGACATGGGCGATATGCGTGCGGCACCCTGTCCTTTCCGCTGATTTAAGGACTTTTTTTATCGCTTTTTCTTCGGCCTCGGCTGGGCGAGACAGGGCATGGGCCAGCGGATCTTTCCTCTTCTTCAGGGCCCTCAAATTTTTGCTTAGAGTCTTCTGATCCTCGGCATGTATAAAAGTGACTCCACCGATTGCCCTAACGTAACACATCAGTTCCTCAATTTGCTCGTAGGACATTAGGTAAGGATCGCAGGTAAATGCCTTAAACGACTTTATACCAAAGGAGTTGATCTCTGGAACTTTCTTTATCGATTCTGGGCTCATGTTGCCAGCATGCAAGGAAAAGTCTACGATGCTCATCCTGCAGCCTAACTCTATGGTCTCCTCTATGCTCGGGCCTGAAACAACCGGCGTGTCCCAAGGCATGACGATTACCGTCGTCACTCCTCCTGCGGCGGCCGCTGTGCTACCGCCGGCAAAATCCTCACGGTTCAGAAACTTTTTATCGTGAAAATGGACGTGAACGTCCACCACCCCGGGTATTACCGTCCTGCCCCTGACATCTATTTCGGTCTCACCTTTGGGAAGACCGCTAACAGCAATCTTACTTATTTTCCCGTTGTCTACCGAGATCTCACCATCCACTATGCCCTCAGGTAGAACTATTCTTCCGTTACGCAAGACTAGACCAACCAAAAAATCACCCAAAGTCTATCTCGTTATGGCAGTCGCGGCCGCTTTTATATCCTCTTTGCTTAAGGTCTTGGCACCTCGATGGTCCCTGAGCTTCAGTGCCTCTGTGGCCACCCGCAGCGCATAATCCTCAATCAAGATGCTCAACTCTAGCGCGGCGTCGCGCGAGACGCGGACCTTGGCGGCTTTCTTTATCAACTTGACCATGGTGGCTTGCAAAAACTCCGGCATTTTCTCTTATGTTAGTGAAACATCCCGATATTTTAGCCTGTTGTTCGCTCATTAAGGTTTAAACCTACCACAACCATTTCACTAAAGGGGTTGAATGGTCGAACTTTTGATAAAAAATGGTCTCATTGTGACCATGGATAAAGATCGTCGAATCATTGCCGATGGCTCCGTAGCCATTGATGAGGGGCGCATCGTGTCCGTCAAAAAGGGATTTGCTGGAAAAAGTAAATCTGAGGAGGTAATAGATGCCAAGGGAAAAATCGTCATGCCAGGGCTCATTTGCTCGCACACGCATCTTTACGGGATGCTGCTCCGGGCTGCCCCTCTCAAGATAGAACCGCCAACCGACTTTTCCCAGATTCTTCAGCGGGTCTGGTGGCCCATGGATGAAGCCATGACCAAGGATGACGCCTACGCCAGCGCCCTGATCTCATGTCTTGAGTTCATAAAGACGGGGACCACGCTGTTCGCTGACACCTTCTCGGGGCCCAACGCTCTCTCAGGAGTTCTCGACAGGATTGCGGCGGCCGTGGAGGAGTCCGGGATGCGGGGCATAATCTCCTTTGAAGCCACCGAAAGACACACCCACACCGAAGGGGCAAGGGGAATCAAGGAAAATGAGCGCTTCATCCTGAAGGTGAAGAAGGAGAGGAAGCATCGGGTTCATGGGATGTTCAGCATTCATGCCTCCTTCACCGTGTCCGACGAGCTTTTCAGATATGTCCGGGAGCTGGCCAGCCGCTACAAGGTTCCGCTGACCGTCCATACCTCAGAGGGACTATGTGACCTATACCACAACTATGAACGCTACGGCAAGCGAACCATCGAACGGCTCCGGGACGCCGAGGTTCTCGGACCCGATGCCGTGCTGGCTCACTGCGTGCACGTCAACGATGACGAACTGGCCATCATCAAGAAGACCGGAGCCAAGGTAGCCCACAACCCAATGAGCAACATGTTGAACGCAGTCGGTGTGGCGCCGGTGGTCAAGATGCTGTCGATGGGAATTCCCGTTGGGCTGGGAAACGACGGCTATATCTTCGACGGCTTTGAAAATATCCGGGCGGCTTTCCTGCTGCACAAGATTGGGCTCAGGGACCCTCGGGTGGTCTCAGCCATGGAGGCGCTGGAGATGGCGACCATCAAAGGTGCAGAACTTTACGGTCTCGAAAATGAACTCGGCTCGATTGAACCCGGAAAGCTGGCTGACATCATCATTATCAACCCAAAAAGAGCACCGACACCAATAGTACCGGAAAGCGTGGTCGGACATCTGGTCAACACCGTCTGCGGTAAAGACGTCGAAACCGTAATCGTGGGAGGAAACATACTTATGCGTGACCGGAAGATGCTATCGATGGAAGAGGAGGAGGTAATCAAGATTTCTCGAAAATCTGCCGAGAAACTCTGGCAGAAGTTAGGAGCAATAAAAAAGAGGTGAGAAGATGGTGGATCTCTCCGTTGAAATCTGCGGGTTGAAATTCAAGAACCCGATAATGCCCGCCGCCGGTCCCACTGTGCGCGATGCTAACAGCATGCTCTTGGCCGTGGAGGGAGGAGCCGGCGGACTCGTAGCCAAAACCGTGAGCCTCACCCCGGCCCAAGTGCCTCGTCCCTGTATTGTGAAGATAAAGGACAGCATACTAAACGCTGAACTCTGGTCTGATTTACCGTTGGAACAGTGGTTGAAGGTGGAATACAAAAAGGCCAAGCAGGCAGGCGTGCCGTTAATCGCAAGCATTGGTTACAAGCCCGAGGAAATCAGAGAACTCGCGCCCAAGGTAGCGGCGGCAGGTGTCGACGCACTGGAACTTTCCACCCACTATCTCGGCAACGACCCGGCGCCAGTCGCGGAGGCCGTAAAGTCTGCCAAGGAAGTGGTCAACATACCTGTCTTCGTCAAACTCAGCCCGAATGTTCTCGACATCGGTCAGTTTGCCAAAGCGGCGGAAAAAGCAGGGGCGGACGCCATTGTCGCGATCAACACTTTGGGCCCATGCCTCGCCATAGAAATAGAAAACGCCATGCCTATGCTGGGGAGCCCCCATGGTTACGGTTGGCTCTCAGGCCAGGCCATAAAGCCTCTGGCCGTGCGATGCGTGGCCGACATAGCTCGTGCGGTCAAGATACCGGTAATCGGTGTTGGAGGAATTACCTCCGGGAGGGATGCCATCGAGTTCATCATGGTCGGGGCCTCCGCGGTGCAGCTCTGCACCGCCGCGATTATTCGAGGGCATAAAATCTACGGCATAATTGCCGATGAAATGGCCAAGTTCATGAGGGCAAAGGGCTACAACACCATAAACGACATCAAGGGCATAGCGCTGCGGCATCTCCCGGAGCAGCCTCTGCGCGTGACACCGAAACCAGTCGAAGTCATTAACTCAAAATGCACCGCCTGCGGGCTCTGTGAGAGGCACTGCCCCTACAACGCCATCAAGGTTATCGGTAAGGTGGCAAAGGTCGACGCAGCTAGGTGCTACCAATGCGGCCTCTGTGTGTCAGTTTGCCCCACGCGCGCCATTAGGTATTAAAACTAACTGAACAGTTGGTGAAATCATGGAAGAGGCAATTCTGTGGACACTGCTGATTTTCTTTGCCAGGCTGACCGATGTCTCAATGGGAACCCTTCGCACCATCCTTCTAATCAGGGGGAGAAGAGGCATAGCGGCCTTCTCAGCCTTCTTTGAGATAATGGTCTGGGTGCTGGCCGTGAGCCGGGTAATAACCCAGCTGGACCGATGGTATTACATCGTCGCATTTGCCTTAGGCTTTGCCTCGGGAAATTACCTCGGCAGTTATCTGGAGGAGAAAATTGCAATGGGCTACTGCTTTGCCTACGTTGTCCCAAGCCAAAAAAGGACCAAGCTTGCCGACGTTCTCAGGAAACACGGATTCGGGGTGACGGTGATAGAGGGAGAAGGGCTGAAGGGAACGGAATTCGTTTATAACATCGTGTTGAGAAGAAGGGATACCCACCGCTTCTTAAAAACCCTCGAAGCCAACGACAAAAAGGCATTCTACACCATCATGGACGTTCACGCCCTACACGGTGGGTACATGCGAGGAGCAACCAAAAGAAAAATCTAGATTTAAACGGCAAATGATTAAATAGCCCGTTAAGAAACTAAATTTGCCACTATGCACGAGATTTATAGAAAAATCAACGAACTTTTGGAAAAAGGCGAGACCTTCGCAGTAGTGACTATAGTTAAGACCGAGGGCTCCACGCCCAGAAAGGCCGGGGCGAGGATGATCGTCCTACCAGACGGCAAAACATTTGGGACCATCGGCGGGGACTGCGTGGAGGCGGGTGCGGTGGCCGAGGCCCTCGAGGCTCTAAAGGAGGGCAAGCCGAAAACATTCACCGTAGCCCTGAAGGAGGAGGAACTAGGTGGCATCGGGATGAAATGCGGCGGAATGGCTGAAGTCTATATCGAGGTCATTAACCCGAGACCCAAGCTGTTGATAATCGGCGGCGGTAACATCGGCGCCCAGCTAGCCAAGCTTGGCCACGATATCGGTTTTGAGGTTACCGTTATCGACCCGGCTGTGAAAAAGGAAAACTTACCGGAATACGTTAAGGTCATCCCAGAACCTGTGGAAAACGGTGTGAAAATGGTCGAGATTACGAGACAAACTTACGTTGTCATCGCTACTGGTCACAAATACGATGAGGACGCCCTAAAGGCAGTGATTAACTCCAACGCGACTTACATCGGGATGGTCGGAAGCAAGAGAAAGGCAGCGGTGACTCTGAAAAAATTAATCGAAGAGGGTTTTGCCGAGGATAAAGTTAAAACGGTACATACTCCGGTCGGGTTAGACATAGGCGCTGAAACTCCTGAGGAAATCGCCGTCAGCATCATGGCTGAGATAATAAAGGAACGCAGAAAGCCCGGCGCCACCGGAAACAGTCTTAAAATTTCCTTTTAAAGGCCTCAAGGCCCTCCGGCGTGTCAATATCGGTGATTGCCCACTCCTCCGCTTCTATAGTCTTCAGCTCATCCTTGTGCCTATGGATCACGTCCCTAAGGAACTGGTCTTTGCTCAGCGCCAAAATCTCGTCAAACAAACTCTTATCGAATAACACGGGGTGACCCTTTTTACCACGGACAATGGGACAAACTATTCTGGCCCCCTTTCTCCAAGTTTCTATCGCCTTCTTCAGAAAGTCAACATCGACCAACGGCTGATCGCCCAGGGCCACGAAAACGGCATCGCATTCCTTCAGCATTTTCAGGCCTTCCTTAATCGAAGTGATCATTCCATCCCGATAATTGACATTAATCGTCCACTTAACGCCCAGCTGCCTAAGAAGCGGGATAAGAACTTCCGGCCTGTGTCCTAAGACGACCACGATATCATCCACTGCCTGCTGAAAGGAGCTTACCACCCATCCCAGCATTGGTTTTTCCCTTATCTCGATTAACAGCTTCTGGGTCCCCATCCGCCTCGATTCACCCGCACCCAAGATAACCGCACCGATCACGATATTGATTCTAACGCGGCTTATTAAAAACAAGTGCGGCGGTTAAGTAAAACATTAAAAAAGCAAAACCAAAGAAAACGTGAGAGTTCGAGATGATTGACCTAGAAAAAACCCACCTGACCAAAAAACAGTTTGAAATTCTCAAGATGAGGATAGCCGGTAAAAGCCTCAGCGAGATCGCCCGAGAACTGCACACAACCCGGGCCAACGTTAGCTCAATAGCCAAAACCGCCGAGGAGAACATTAGGAAATCCAAAAACACGCTGAAGTTAATTGAGATGATAGACTGGCCCATAAAAATAGAAGCCAAGGCTGGTTCCAACGTGTACGAAATTTCAGAAAAAGTTTTTCACGAAGCTGATGTAAAGAAAATTAAGATATCTCACGATTACTCCGAAATCGTAAGGCTGATAACCAAGGTCCTCGGGACATCTGGCCTCAGACGCAGAAAGGCCCTTAAGGACTTTATCATCTTCGTCAGCGGTGACGGCAGAGTTGAGGTCTTCTGAAAGCCTACCTGCTAAAAGCCCGATAGGTGAGGTTCTCCTTTAAAGTGCTCAGAATCTCCGGCTACCGCCGTAACGTCCGCGGCTTTGATAACCGCCGCGCCTCGGTCTAAACGGTCTGCTTTCTCGTGGGTGCTCCGCGGCACTGAGGTCCACTTCAGTGTTAACCTCTTTCATCTCCTGATCCGTCTTCGTCATCTTTCCGTATTTGCCTATGTTCAGGCGCATGTGGCCCTGCACCAGAGATACGTAGCCATTTTCTATCGACAAAACATCCCCTTCACATACCGACCCGATCTGCTCCTGCCAAAGCGAGAGCAGGATCGTGCCCGTCTCGTCCCCGACCTGAGCGTCGGCTACCTTTTTTGGTTCTCCACCGAATCTGCCCGGTATTTCCTTGGGCTCTCCCACGCCAATCACCTTAACCACGAGGTTCACTCGCCTTGACTGCGGCGTGAGATCTTTTACCTTAACCGTTTGTGCCGAAGCACTTTCAGTCGCTGGTTCCATATATATGCCTGATTTCTTTATGGTCTCCCACTATAAATAGCGTGTTGGTAACGAAATCTAAAACCGCAAATTCCGAAATCAGTTTTTTATACCTCAAGATTAGTTTAAGATAAGTTGATAATATGGCGCCGGAGTTCAAAATAGAAAGGCTGCGGCACAACGGAGTCATCATCCCCAGCTACGAGCCAAAGGGGTTCTCCATTAGGTGGAGGGGAAAAACAATAAAGCTGACCCCAGAACAGGAAGAGATGGCCGTGGCCTGGGTCAAAAAGCTGGGAACTGATTACGTTAAGGACCCGGTTTTTGTGAAAAACTTCGGCGAAGATTTCTCAAAGGCCCTTGGCTTCAAAGATCCCGTTCCTATTGAGGAGTTCGACTTCTCTGAGATTATCCGCTGGGCCGAAAGCGAAAAGGCAAAAAAAGAAAGCATGAGCCGCGAGGAAAAAAAGAAGCTCGCCGAAGCGAGGAAGAAAGCCAAGGAGGAAAACAAACAAAAGTATGGATACGCCGAAGTAAACGGCCAACTAGTGGAAATCGCCAACTATACCGTGGAGCCTCCTTGCATCTTCGTGGGGCGGGGATTGCACCCGCTACGCGGCAGGTGGAAACCAAGGGTAACTTATGAAGATATCATCCTTAATCTCTCAGATGACGCACCAACGCCAGAAACTCCTCCCGAGCATAGCTGGGGGGGCAGGGTCTTCGAACCCGAGTCGCTCTGGATTGCCAAGTGGAGAGACAAGCTGACCGGCGAACTGAAATACGTCTGGGTGGCTGACAGCGCCTTTTTCAAACAGGAGCGGGAGAAGGACAAGTTCGACAAGGCCAATGAACTGGAAAAAAGCATCGACAAGGTCCGGAAGCACATAAACGAAAATCTGGAATCGGAAGATATCATGCGCCGCAAAATAGCTACCGTTGCCTATCTTATCGATACGCTGAAGATGAGAGTGGGTGATGAAAAGGATGAGGATGAGGCCGACACTGTGGGCGCCACAACCCTGCGGGGCTGTCACGTTCAATTCGAGGACTCGAACACGGTGAAATTCGATTTTTTGGGGAAGGACGCCGTGAGGTGGACCAAAAGCATCAAGCCCCCGCCCGTCGTCATCAGAAACCTGAAGTCATTTATCAAGGGACCCGACGAACCAATCTTCGACGGCATCCGCTCGGAGATGGTAAATGATTTTCTGGGCGAGGTGGCCCCATGGTTGACGGCCAAGGTTTTCCGAACCTACCATGCCACCAAGGTGGTCCGGGAGTGTCTTAACAAGAGCAAGGTGAAACCCGAGGACCCTGAATTCAAAAAGAAATATGTGGCCACCTTGGCCAACCTCGAAGCGGCAATCACCTGCAACCACAAGAGGAAGCTTCCGAAAAACTGGGAGACCTCGCTAGAAAAAAAGAAGGAGAGGGTAAGGACGCTTGAAACCAAACTGGAAGAAGTCATGAAAAAACCGAAAACGGCTGCGCGTGAAAAACAGATAAAAAAACTAAAAGAAAAGATAAAGGAAGCCAAGCTGAAGGTGGAGCTCGCGACCGCCACCAAAGATTACAATCTCGGGACCTCGCTCAAGAGCTACATCGATCCCCGGGCCTTCGTTAGCTGGGCCAAGAAGGTTGGATACGACTGGAGGAAATACTATCCCAAGACGTTACAGCGAAAGTACGCCTGGGCCGATGAAGATAACGACAATCCACCAAGCGGCCCGAGCGGTTAATTATATTCTTAAATCAGCCTTGGAACTCCTCGAATCCTGCAATCTGATCTAAATGCTTCTTTCTGCGGGTGAAGTGGAGCAGCTTTGCCGTCAAGTCAAATTTTTTGCGAGGATAACCCAACGCCAGAAGGGCAACCACCTTGTAGTGTTCCGGGATTTTCAAAATATCCTTAACCAAAAGCTCGTCAAAACTGCCCACCCAGCAGGTCCCTAATCCCTCCGCCGTGGCCGCGATGACCATATTCTGCATCGCGATGGAAACGTCGACCACGTGCCACTTTGGCGAGGCCTTGGTATCACCGCAGCCCACAATCACAACCGGGGCCTCCTTGATAAAGCCGGCGAACCTGCCGCTTTTAGCGATCTTCTCCCTCTTCTCGTCATCGGTTACCACAACGAAGTACCAAGGCTGAACATTCTTCGCTGAAGGTGCTAAACGGGCGGCCTCTAGAATTTTTTCAATTTTATCCCTCGGGACCGGTCTCCTTTCATACGACCTGATCGACCTCCGCAACCGAATGGCCTCAATGGCTTCCATCCCAACCACAATTTTGAGTAAGCTCTTGAATCTTATTTTTATTTCTGGTCGGGCGAACTAAACTCTTCTTACACATTATTTTTCAACATGCTGGGTCCATCTCGCCTAGAGTTAAGATGATTTCACAGCTTCATTAGGTCTTGGCCAAACTTCACCAAACCGAATGGCCGACAAAATTGGAAATCACATTAACCCTTTTAGAACATTTGACGAGATTAACTTTGATCGCATGGAGGCCCTAGACTACCTAGCCATGGCCGTTCTCGCTGCCGTTTTCATTGGCATTGGCTTCACCATGTATTTCAGCTACCAGCAAGGGGCTGCGGAGAGGGAATTTGAGTACCGAGCCCAACTCCTAGCTGAAAGAATCCAAGCCATGGCGGCTCAGGACGTGGGGTCGATTGAATATATCCAGATCTTCGTTCCGGCTGGCTGTGAACTCAGCTTCTCTGACAACGCAGTATCGATTAAAATCGGCGGTGTTGCAAAGAGTTTTCCCGTAGGCATTCCGGTTAGCGGGCCGGTCTACAGCGGGCAAAATTTAAACCTTATCATTCGCCGTGTTGAGGAGGGGGTGTATGTCGGCAAAACTTGAGGAAAAGGGCGCTCACAACCTTCCTCTGATAATACTGTTCGGCGCAATTCTGGCCATCCTTTTCGCCGCTCTGTTCCTTTTTGTCTACGACCAGCAGCTTAACGCCTTGGTTGACCAGCAGGCTGAATCGCTCGCGGATGAACTGGCCAAAACCGCCTTTGCCTCAATATCAGGCGGCCTGCACTCGATCAATCTACCCGAGTACTTGGGGGGCAGTACCTACTCCATAAGCGTAAAGGAAAACAGCATCTTTGTGGTGAGCATTTTGGCTGGAAGGAGGTCGGGTTCCTCTTATTCAGCCGTAGTTAACTCGACCATTCTTGTAGAGGACGGGAAATTCTCGCCCGGAGGCCAAGTCTATTTCATGTTCAATGGTGATGTGATCATCGCCAGCGCCTCACCGATCGAGGCCAAGGCGGAAAAAGTGGTTAAAATCACCCCCACCGAGCCCCCCGAATTTTATCACTTCTCCAAGCAGTTTCCCAAAGAGGCCGCTGCCATAGCCGCAGCCTACTTCAACGCCTTGGGATCACATTCAGGAGAAAACGTCATCGTGGTATCGTACGTGTGGGAAAATACAGACTCAATTCTGATAAAAATCAGGAAAGGTGACGAAACTACCATCAATCGCGCCGAAGGCAGGGAAAATCTAACCAAGGTCGGGGCTATCGAAAACTGGTGGGTTGTGGAACTTCTGGAAAATGTTGAACTTAAGGACAACTTTTCCTGGATTTCCTGTCCCTCACCAGACAACGCTTATCTGACCGGCTGGCTGTACTCACCAGAAGCGGTGCTCAAACATCTGAGATCGAGAACATGGAGCCAGGTCAGTGATAACTTGATCGTGGCCATACCCTCAGACGCAAAAATCCAAGCCTCCGCAGTGACCACGAACGTATCAACCTATCCTGTTTGGAGAGTTCAGTTCGGTAACTATAACATCTTTTACCAAATGCTTCCATGGTGGGAAGTGGAAAACACGCCGGGATTTGTATTCCAATCCTCGCCGGAACTCAAGCCGCTTATCTAATCCTAAGAGTACAGCACCACCTCGACCTCTTGCCCTGCCTCAAGCCTCTCAACGTTTTCCGGCACCATGACATACCCATCGGCCCGGGTCAGGGAGCTGAAAGCGCTGGAGCCCGTTATCGCTATCGGTTCGGCCAAAATTGCCCCCTTATCCCTCCTTAAGCTAACTCTTACCACCTCCAGCCGACCCAAGGTGGAGCTAACTTTGCGCGCCAGCTTAGCATGGATGCGGCAACGACCGTAATCCGGCGGCAAACACTGCATCGCCAGAAGGGCCGGTCTGACCAGAAGCTCAAATCCCACGAGCGCTGCCGCTGGGAAACCTGAAAGAGCGAAAACCGGTTTTCCCCGAACGATTCCAAAACCCGAGGGGCTCCCGGGTCGAGCTGCCACTCCGTGAAAAAGCAATTCACCGGTTTCGGCTATGGCATCGGGAACCAGATCCTTCTCCCCCACGGAACTGCCACCAGAAACGATGACCATATCGTAAACAGTGCTTCGGCGTAGAATCGTCTTGATAACTTCAGGATCATCTGGAGCAATCCCTAAACTCTTAGGCACAGCGCCACAGCTCTGAACGCATGCAGATAATGAATGGGTGTTTGCGTTGACCAACTTAGCTGGGGGCGGTTTTTTCCCAGGCTCGACCAGCTCACTGCCTGTGGCTAAGACACCGACCACAGGTCTTCTAACGACTTTTATCCTTAACTTGCCCATCGCCGCCAACAATCCTATCTCTGGCGGGCGGAGCAGCTGCCCCTTTGCCAAAGCGATCTCGCCAGCGCGGACATCCTCACCCCTGGCGGAGACGTTCTTACCTGGGGTTACAGGCGCGAAAACCTTAAGCCTAGTACCATCCAACTTAGTATTCTCAACCATCACCGCGGCGTCAGAGCCGCGCGGCATCACGGCGCCGGTCATTATTTTCGCTGCCTCGCCTTTTTTCAGACCAATCTTTGGCGGAACGCCGATTTCAACGGAGCCGACCACGCGTAGTTCTACTGGCTTTTGTGCGCTGGCCCCAAAGGTATCCTCCGCCCTGACTGCGTAGCCATCGACAGCGGAACGGTCAAATGGAGGAATATCCACTTCGGAAACAATGTCCTCGGCTAGAACGCTTCCTAATCCTTTTTCCAGAGGTATGCTTTCCGGATCGAGCGGTTGAACTTTCGAGAGTATTACCTTGAGCGCCTCCGAAAGCCTAGTGTACTGGGAGAACCCGCGCATCCTGACTGACATCTTACTCACGTGCATGCTTGATGATGTGCCCCAGTTCAGGAAGAATTATGCCCATGCCCGTCTCAACCGCGTTTGGTGCCCCAGGCAGGCAGAATACTGGTTTTCCCTTAATGATGCCTGCGGAGGCCCGTGTGAGCAAAGCAGGTGTTCCCACCATATCATAGCCGACCCTGCGAAGAATCTCTCCAAAGCCGGGGAGCTCCTTATCATAGAGCGGAGCCACTGTTTCAATTGTTACGTCTCTCCGCGCGACTCCCGTGCCTCCGGTAATTATTATCGCGTCAATTCTGGCATCGGACACGAACCCCGTCACGGCCCGGCGAATCTTTACCTTTTCATCGGGGACTATCGTCCTCACCGCCTCGTGGCCGGCCTCGCGAGCCTTCTGTACGATGATCTTGCCCGAGATATCCTCATCCAATCCCTTCGCCATTGCCGCCGATCTCGTGTCGCTGACCACCAACACGGCTATCCTGAGCTTTTTCGGCGCTTTTTTCCTGTGCTCTTCGAAACCCAACCTTTCACCTTCTTGACCACGCGAATATCCTCGAGGCAAGTTGTCTGATATTGGCCGGCCTCATCCTTCTCCAAACCCTTTACCATATCCCAAACGCTGAGAAGCGCCCCAATCACTCCGGCCAAGGCCTCCATCTCAACTCCGGTCTTCCCGAGGCTCCTTACCTCCACCTCGGCACGGACACCGTTCTCTTCGATTTTAAGGTCAACGTCAACGCCGGTTATCGGAATGGGGTGAGTAAGTGGAATCAGTTCGGTTGTCCGCTTCACAGCCATTATCGCCGCCGTCTGTGCGACCGCAAGAACATCTCCCTTCGGGACTTCCCTAGCCTCTATTTTTTTCAGGGTTTCCGCTTTAAGTCGGATAAGGCCGCTGGCCCGGGCCATTCTGGGTACTGCCTCCTTATGCCCTATGTCGACCATGCGAACCATGTCATCACTTTAGAGAAATCACTGAAACAAAATATAAGTTTGGGTGGTGTTAGAATCGGGCAAAAAATTGTTGACCCAGTGGCGCTAGTAGTACATGGGGCTGATGTGGCGCTCCTCAACCGGCATCCAAATGAAGGTTTTCCCAATCTTTTCGCGCTTAACTCTTCCCGAACACTCCAGATGCTTCAGAACCCGATTGACTTCTCTGACCTTCCAGTTCAGGGCCTTGGCGATGTCAGCTGAACTGTACAGCCCGAATCTCCTAACGACAAACTCGACAACGCTTCTCTTGATCTCCATGGAAAGATCTTCCTCACTCTCGAAATCGTCTTCATCTTCTTCTAGGTAAATCGGGGCCTCCCTCATTCAAACCACCAGTAACAATTATTTAGCTGGTCCTTAATTTAAACTGCGCCTCGGTGACTAACTCTTCAAAAACATCCTCCGCCACCACATCGCCCAAACCAATACCGGGACAGTCCTCAGCAAAATTGAAAACGTATTTTTCATCTTTTTTACAAACCGAAAAGGGATAAAAACGACAAACCAAGGGGCGGATGTCATAAATCCGACATGCTTTACCATCTAAAAAAATACACTTGCCCCCGCGCTTTTTCATCCTGTATTGGTAAATTCCTTTGTTTGAAATGGGCGTGGCGAAGGAAAGTGGGTTCAAGCCGGTCCTTTCGGAAATCTCTTCCACCTCACTCTTGGTCAGAAGCAAATTTCTACCACGGTGCGATGTGTCACCACAGCATCTGGCACATCGCTGGCACTCAAAGCGTACGTTTCTCGGCACTAGAAGATGCATAGTTAAACATCTTAAGACATAACATTTAACTTTTTCGTTTTTAAATTGATTTAAAACCAAAGTTTTACGCGGTTCAACGACATAAATGAGCGACTGCTGCAATAAACTAAAAAAACATTGGAGGACTATTTGTATCAATGTTCTTGAGGAGAATTTTCAGCAAACCGCAACCACCCGAACCTGTTCTGGAAAGGCTAGACCCAGATTCCCTGCGAAACCGTGCCACAAGGATGAAGGAGGAAAAAATCGAAAAAAATAAGCCGCAACTGGCCGCACTGGTTGTAGAGATTAATAAAATACGTACCCCGCTTTCTCTTAGCCTGAAAGATCTTTATCAATCGGAGCCAGAGGACGAGGTTCATCACGGATTGGTAAAATCGGCAACGGAGGCGAGAAAGCTCTTTTACGAAAAGATTTCGCGGGCCATCGCCAATATGGAGTGCCCGCAAGAGTTCACTGCAGATTCTCTCCTTAAATTCAACGAAAAAATTTCGAAAGCGACCTCCATTATCGCCGATGCGATGAAAGCGCATGGACGCTATGTGCGAGCAGTTTTTGGAAAAAAATACGCTGAGTTTGAGTTCCACCTGCGCAAACTGAACGAGTTAATCATTCAAACTCAACCAACCCTCAACCACATAATCGTTGAAATAAACGCTTTAGATGGACTGATTTCGGAAATTTCGTCCTATAAGCTGACCCAAATGGAGATGGAAAGGATCAAAGGGAACATCGCCCATTTGCAAGATAAAGTCAAAAAACTTGAGATCGAAATCAACGAAATTGCTTCTCAAATCGCTCGGATTAAAGTAAGCCCGGAATTCAAAAGGGCAACTGATTTGGCAGGTGAACTTGAGAGAACACGGCACGAAATAAGCAAAGCGAGGGAAAGTACCGTCTGCTTGATTTCCGAGCTAAACCGTCCATTCCGAAAGCTGGAAAAGAGCTTAAAGGCTGGTGAACTTCAGACGGTTCCTGAATTAGAGAAGATACTGGAAATTTGCATAAACGAACCTGGAGAGCTAATCTCCTCAGAAGATAACCTAAACGCTTTTGATAAACTTCTTCGGAGAACTCTCGAACTCGCCGGTTGTGGTAAGATAGGTCTAGACAAACGAGAAATGAAAAACCTAGAAGCCGCAGCACATTCTCTGCCCTCTAGGTTAAAGGAAGTCAAGAAGAACCTAGCTATGCTGATGGAAAATGCTGAAAATATGAAAAGGGATTCCGAAAATCCCTTATTTGAAGAAGTTGTTAAACTTGAAAACCTGATAGAAAAGCTGGAAGAGGAGCGAAAGGAATCCCTGCATGCCATTGAACAGCTCGAAAGTAAAATCAGAGATATGCTCGAGGAGCTGGTTTCTAAGAAGAATGTTCTGCAGAAATCGGCCGGTGAACTCCTCGGCACAAAGATAGAAATCACTTCTTAAAATCCGTGTACCCGCATTTGCCGCAGGACCATCGGTTTTTGTGGTCCGCCATAAAAACTCCCGGCCCACAGCGGGGGCACTGAGGTCTCTGACGCTTAACCGATTTTCCATCCAACTTGTAGAGCTTTGATTTCGATGCCTTAACCTTCTTACCCATAGTTAACCCTCTCCTTTACCTGACTCACTTTTTGCCGGCGGCGCCTTTTTCTCCGGCTTAGCCTCAGCGGCCTTTTCCTCCTTAGGCAATCCGCGCTTTAACAAATACTTGGGCTCCATCGCCTCCAGTTGCTCGCGCGTGTTGTAAACCCGCGCCACACCTGTTGCCATCTGGCGGCCGTGCGTGCTGGTCAACCTCTCGATTACCAAGAGGTCTTCGGACGTTCCCAGCAGGGCGGCTAACTGCGACTTGACCTCAAGTCGCCTTGGTGTCGGTGCTCCGGCGTGATCTATTCTAAACTCAACCTCGACCCGTTTAAGCAATGGGTTTTCTGTCCTCTTGATCACTTCAACTTTCATTTTCATCCCTTTCTTCAATAAGGCTATACTAAAATAAACTCAACGTTTTAAATTATTTGGCCTGAGGCACCATAGTAGAGCCAGCCGATAGTCCTAATCACCTCACAAAATGGCTCAGAATCTCACGAAACTCTTGACGCTTTTTTTCATCGACCTCAACTAAAACAACCCCTTGTCTAGGTTGCCCGTATACCACAACCGACCCATCAGGCGAAGTGAGGACCGCAGGAATGGTGGCGAGATCCTCCTCACCAACCACGATTATCTTGGTGGGAGATTTTGCTGACTCCAGCGCCCGCCAAAGCTCCGGAGTTATCGTGGCGGCAGGATTTTCGACTTTAACCACGTTGGCCTCAAAAGAATCTATTAGAGATTTGATCTTCTCGTTGACCGGAGACCTCATTAGGGTTAAATCCACCACGGCGATGTCGGGCTTAAATCCAGCGCTAAGAAAGCAAGAGGTTACCATGTCGCCAACAGTAATCAACCGGGTAGGCCTAACCTTCTGGATGTGGTAAAAAACATCGGTAATATGAGTAAACAACCGACCTAGCGGGGACTGAAGTCTCGGACGCAAATTTTCGGGCAACTTCAGCGGTTTATTCTCACACATCTGGATCAACATCGTTTGATTTATAACTTCAATTAAATACATCGTTTGAGCTGAATAAAATGGATGTTTTTTCCCAAATGATGGAGCCCGTAAGGCTGGCAATCCGGGAACTGGGTATAAACAGCCCAACCAAGCCTCAGGAGCTGGCCATCCCCGCGATTCTAAGCGGAAAAAATGTGCTGTTAATTGCGCCCACGGGGACCGGAAAAACCGAGGCCGCCATTTTTCCGGTGTTCAGCCTCCACCTCTCACAGAAACGAGATGCCGGAATCGAGATACTCTACATCGCGCCGCTGCGGGCGCTTAACAGGGACATGCTCAAGAGGCTTATGCGCCTCTGCAAGAATTTAGGGATTACCCTTGCAGTCAGGCACGGGGATACAACGGCTGGTGAACGACAGCAGCAGACAATTGAACCACCAAATATGCTAATCACGACGCCGGAAACTCTTCAAGCCATAATCCCGGGCAAAATTATTGGAAAGCACCTGAAAGCCGTGCGCTGGGTAATTGTAGATGAAATACACGAGCTGGCCCCGGACAAACGAGGTGTTCAGCTTGCCGTAGGTCTGGAACGACTCGCTAAAATCGCTGGAGAGTTCCAGCGCATTGGACTCTCGGCCACTGTTGGTTCAAAAGACGAGGTAGCAAGGTTTTTAGCCGGCTCGAATCGCCACGTAGAGATTATAGACGCCTCAATGGAGAAGGAGATTAAAATTAAAGTTGAGAGCCCAATCCCCTCCAAAGATGACGTTGCTCTTGCGGAACGTCTCTATGTAGAACCTACGATGGCGGCTAGGCTGAGAAGACTCCATGAACTAATTAACAAATATCGTTCAGTCCTGATCTTCGTCAACACGAGGGAGACGGCGGAAACGCTAGGATCTCGGTTAAAACTACTGGACCCATCGCTGAAGGTAGGCATCCATCATGGCTCCTTAGCCAGGGATATCAGAATAGAGGCCGAGGAGGGATTCCGTAGCGGCCGTTTGAAGGGTCTCATCTGCACCTCCTCTATGGAACTTGGAATAGACATCGGGGCGGTAGACTTGGTTATACAGTACATGTCACCGCGACAGGTGGTCAGACTGGTCCAGAGGGTAGGACGCTCAGGTCACCGTGCGGAGGCCATTTCCGAGGGAATCGTAATTGCAGCCAACCCGGATGACATTGCTGAGGCGATGGTCATCGGCAAGAAGGCCATGTTAGGTGAACTGGAGTTGGAGAAATTCCACTTTCTGGCGCTGGACGTGCTGGCCCACCAATTGGTTGGGATCTCCTTAGACCAAGGCAGGAGTAATATCGAAGAGACGGTCACGTTGTTAAGGAAAGCTCAGCCTTACCGAGATCTAGACGTCGATTCCGCCCAACTTGTCCTGAGACAGCTTGGCTCCGAAGGTATGGTGCGGTTGGAAAAAGATAGCTTCAGCCTCCGCCGGCCCGGATTTTCTTATTATTTCACCAATTTGTCGATGATACCGGACACCCGGCGCTACACTATAAAGGACATCGCCTCCAGAAAAACCGTTGGTTCCTTAGATGAGGAATTCGTCGCCTCCTGTGGTGTTCAGGATTTAAATTTCATAATGAAGGGCGAAGTCTGGAGGATAATCGAGATTGACGATGAACGGAGACAGGTTCTAGTTGAGCCCAGCAACGACCTTCTCGGAGCCATCCCTGCTTGGGAGGGAGAACTAATCCCGGTTCCATTTGAAGTCGCTTTTGAGGTCGGTTCGCTCCGATCAAAAATCTCCCAACTTCTCAAGGAGGGTAAAAACTTCGAAGAGATAGTCGCAACACTTTGCCGAGAATATCCCGTAAACGAACCAGCGGCGGGTTGGTTGGTGGAACAGGTCAGCGAGCAGGTCACCTCAGGAGCGGTCCCCTGCCATGATTTGCTACTTATTGAAACCAGCGAGAATTTCTTGGTCCTGCACGCCTGCTTCGGCAGCCTCGTCAATCAGACCCTGGCGCTGGTGATTGCGGCCTTGCTGACGGCTAGAATTGGGGCGAGCGTCGCGGTTAAAGTTGACCCCTACCGAATCGCCTTCAAGTTGCCGATTGAAGCCGATCCAAATCTCGTTAAGAATATTATCACGGAACTGAAACCGGATTACCTGTTGCCACTCCTGAAAATAACCTTAAAAGACAGCTCCATTTTCCGCTGGCGTCTGGTGCAGGTAGCGAAGAGATTCGGGGCAATAAAGAGGGACGCGGAACTAGGCCAGATAAACCTACGCCGTCTAGTGAAACATTTTGAAGGCACGCCAATTTATGAAGAAGCCCTAAAGGAGACGATGATCGAGAAATTGGACGCCGAGAAAACAGTGGAAATATTCAGGCTGCTGCAATCCGGAAAAATCAGGATTTCCACGTTTAGCGGCGAAAGCCCGACACCGTTGGCTTGGCCCGTTCTGAACGAAATCTCGGGTGGTGAATTAATCCTACCCAAGCGAGCGGAACGTGAGATTGTCCGTGCGCTAATGCGTCGCTTGGACCAGCAGGTCGTCAGGCTTTACTGCCTTAACTGCAATGGCTGGTCTGCTACCACCCGCGTCGGCCGCGTTCAGGATCCGCCCGTCTGCAAGAAGTGCGGGGCCAAGCTGATCACCGTGCTGCCAAGAGAGAGCAATTTGGTTTTATCGGCAATAAGAAAGCAAGCTGCTGGAAAAAAGCTCAACAAGGAGGAGGAACGCCTATTGAAGAAGGCTTTTCAAGCCGCGAACTTGGTCCTGACCTATGGTAAACGGGCGATAATCGCTCTCTCCGGCCGTGGCATCGGGCCGCAGACGGCGACCAGAATTCTCCGCAACAACCCATCGGATGAAAAATTTTACCGAGCCATACTCCAAGCGGAAAGAATTTATTCCCGCACCAGGCGCTTTTGGGACGCCTGAACGGCATTTCAGCTACTCGGAAGAGGACGATACACCTCCGCACACGAGAAAAAGAAAGGGCGGTCTCATGCTCCTTAAGATATGGAACTGATTTCAAATCCTGCGTCTAATCCCAAATCTTTTACAACAGATTTTCCAACTGTTCCAGCTTTGGCTCTATCGTTATCGGTTTCTCAACCACCTTCAATGCTGTGGCCACGTCCTTGAGACCTCCGCCCGTGATCTCAACCACGACCACGTCAGACGAGGAGATGACGCCTTTGTCCAGTAATCTAATCAATCCCGCCAAACCTGCAGCGCCGGAGGGCTCGGCGAAGATTCCCTCGCTTCTAGCCAAGCGCTTAACAGCTTCTAGTATTTCTGCGTCGCTGACGGCCTCGGCAGTACCATTTGAACGCTTAATCGCAGGGATTGCCGTGTCGGCGTCCCAAGGATAGGGATCGACCAACCCGCCCGCAACTGTCTTCGGATTGGGCCACGTAGGTATCTCATAAGGCAGTGTGCCTTCCCTGAACGCCTTGACGATGGGTGCACAGCCTTCTGCCTGAACCGCGACGAGCCTAGGCACTTCTTTTATCAGCCCCATCTCTTCGAACTCAAAATAGCCCTTAGCAGTACCGGAAAGAAGCGTGCCGGCACCGGTGGGAACAATTACCCAGTCAGGTGCTTGCCAATCCAGTTGTTCGCAAACTTCATAGGAAATCGTCTTCGAGCCCTCAGGTTGGTAGGGGTTAAAGGCCCCCCCACTAGGTATCGGATGCCAGCCGAACTTTCTCCAAGCCTCACACATGAGTCTATAGGTCGGGTCCCCTTCTCCGGTCGCCTGGGGCTGGACGACGTGGGCTCCGTGCATCAGCAACTGGGCCACTTTGCTCTCCGGGGCACCAGCGGGAACAAAGGCGTGACATTTGATCCCCGCCTTGGCCGCATATGCGGAGAGAGCTATGGCAGCATTGCCGCTTGAAGCGCAGACCACCGCGCGGGCACCAAACTCCACCGCCTTCGACACCCCCACACTCATGGGCCGATCCTTGAACGAGGAGGTCGGGTTCCTAGTCTCATCCTTTAGGTACAGCTGCTTCATCTTCAGCTCCTTTGCCAGATTTTTCGCCAGAATCAGCGGCGTGCCTCCCTCTCCAAGCGAGACGATGTTTTTTCTATTCATCAAAGGCAACAACTCAAAATATTTCCAAACCCCTCCCTTTCTTTTGACCAGCTCCTTTTTGCTGACACTCTCTGCAATAACCTGATAATCATAAATCACCTCAAGCTTCCCGCCGCACTTCTCGCAGACGTAGAGATTCTTAGCTGGCCGATGCACCTTTCCACACCGGAGACATCTGAGCTCTGAAAAGGGCAATATTTCACCTCCGCCCCCTTTGCACCCTAAGATAATGAAGTGCCCTGTAGTTTTAAATGCCCCGACACTCAAACCTGTATGGGAGATGGGATGACAGTTGATATCTGGATTGAAATATTTCTGGTCGCAATCATCCTAATTCTTCTGGGCTGGATACTTTACTCCGGTGGCGGGGCACGCCAGCGCAAGTTACAACAGGAAATCGAGGCCCAACGCGAAGAGCTGAGGGTGCTGAGGGAAGCTAACGAATCGTTGCGTAACGCCCTTGGGCTCAGCGAAGAGGGCAAGCTGAGACGCTACCAAGAGCTCTTCCAATTCATCAGGGACCTGGAGAGCCTTCGGGGAGCCATTGCTGGCTCGACCATCTCTCAAAAGGTGCTTCGCAGCAAATACGGCGATGTGGAGGGCTTCGAGCTTCTCACCAGGATAATGGACGCTAGGCCCAACATAGACCCGGCGGTGAAGAGGAGGATAGCCGACGAAATTCTGGTGGGCGAAGCCGGGCGAACGATAATGAAAGCTCTGGATAAGGGGGCATCGATAGATCGAGCGGCTTCCGCTGCCGGCATGCCACTAATCGTTGCCAAGGGCCAGATAAGAAGGCTCCAGATACTGGAATACTTGGATTCCCGACTCAAACCGACGGAGCTGGGACGTAAGGCCTTGGAATAAAAGCTGGAATAGACTCTTTTCTGATAACCCCGTAAAGCGTAAAAAGCAACGCAATAGTTTATACTGGGATAAAAATGGTTAACCTCGGCCGAAATTTCAAGAACTGTCTCCTGATAGAACACCTCGACGAAAGGGAAAGGCTCGCCTTCATAAAGGGGAACCTAGACCTAAAATCGATTAAACCTGAAGTTTTTAAAAAGGCCACTTTGAACGTTGAACGGCAGATTAAAATCATCACCGATCTCGGGATGCCACACCTTGAAATCGAACTTGACGCCACCGACGCCTACTTGGACTTTTACCCTGAAAAAAGGAAACGGATCAAAGAACTCGCCAACTCAAACGGAATAACCTTGTCCGTAAACCTGCCCCACTCTTTCGCCAACGGTGGCATCGGCTCGCTCCGGGAAGAAGACAGGGAAGCCGCAACAGAAATCCAGAAAAAACACATCCAACTGGCCGCCGATGTCGAGGCTAAATACGTAAATCTGCGTCCAGGAAACGTCCCTGCAGAAAACAGGACTGATAATTATCGAGAGATGGTACACAACGCCTTAATCAATAGCCTAGTGGAACTCGGAAAGTTTTCCCGGGAGCTAGGTTTGGCCCTTCACTTGGAGAACAACACTGCCTTTGAAGGCATCTGCAGCGAAATCGATGAATGTCTCAAACTGGTGAAAAAGCTCAGGGAACAGGACCTCCCTATCTACTTCAACTTCGATATAGGAAATTGGCTGACCAATGCCGAATTTACCCACCAAACGCCACCACAACCGGAAAGCGCTCTTGAACCAATACCGCCCGATTACATCAAGGAGCTTCATTTGAGCGACTACGTTCCCGGAGAAATGACCCTACGACCGCCATTGCATCTGGAATGGGGGTTACTAAAACATTACAACCTCGAGCGCTATGCGAGGCTGGCTAAGATAAAAAGGGCAGAGACCGTCGTCGTGGAAACGGAGGTCAAAAGCATCGAACAGGCGATAAATTATAAGGAGATTCTCCGCAAGGAAACTGACTACTTGCTCCCCATCTTTGGCTAGCTGCCTAAAAATCTTGATTATCTGAGTAAATTAGCGATCTCCTCGTCAGAGAGTTCCCGGTAACCATTTTTATCGATGATCGCCACCACTGTTTTTTCACCCGTGGCTGCGTCTCTCTCGATGGCCGTTTTTATCGACTGCGCCGCCAGCTTAGCACATTCCTCCAACGACATGTCCTCTCGGTACATTTGCTCGAGGACCCCGTAGGCAATCGTCGACCCCGTTCCAGCGCTGGCAAACTTCTCCTCCTCAATCTTCCCGCCCACCGGGTCAAGGAAATACAGGTTGGGTCCCTCTGGGTCTATGCCGGAGATAATGCCGGCGACAATGTAGGGAAAAGCCCGCCTGCCGAAGAGGAGGTTCGATGCCACCTGCACCAAGCCCTTTGTCGTGATGTGGCGGCCTTGATTCAACCGATAGAGGTTGGCCTCGGCCCGGAGCAGGCTCACAAAGCTCTGAATATCTCCAGAATTTCCCGCAATCGCGGCACCGATGAAATCGTCAAGCTTAAACAACTTAGGAACCCTCTTGCTGACCACAAGGTAATATGAAGTACCGCGGGTGTCCGATGCCAGCGCTATGCCTTCCTTGCATCTCAGACCAACTACGGTACCGGTGAACCCAAACATGAAGATCAAAATTAACTAAACCCACAGGTTATAATAATTATCGTCTCCCCGCTGCTCGGCTTTTTCACTTATTAAAAACCATCCCGCAAAGCACCGCTGGGTAAAACATGGCAAGAAACATGGCTAAGCTGAGCCTGATATGTTCCTTGGTGGGCTTGGCCGCCATATATGCGGCCGCGATCTCGAACAGGCCTAGAATCACGCCAATCGCTAGCCTGAACGAGAGCTTCATCGGTCTTAGGGTCTCCGTGTCGGGACAGGTCATCGACTATCGGGAACATGAGGCGGGGCACCTCTTTTTGAAGGTGAAGGATAAGTCCGGCAGCCTCGTCAACGTGCCGATTTTCTCCCGAACCCGTGCCCAACTTGAGGACTTAATTGAGCTGCTGGACAACGTGGAGATAACGGGGGAGGTCGCCCTCTACCAAGGGGAGTTTGAAGTTATTCCAGAGGAAGCTGAAGACATCAAAGTCGTGCATACAGCGCCGGTGGCGTTGTCCGAAATCACCGAGGCAAACGCCGGCTCTCCAGCCAAGGTCCAAGGTGTAATCTCCAAGCGTGAAATCGTTGGGAGCGGAAATCTGGTGCTGACGCTACAAGATGACGGTAACCTGATACAGGTCTTCATTCCGTCTTGGATTGTCGAAGATGGCTTGCCCGAAGTGCACGTCGGTGATACCGTCCGAGTGGACGGCTGGGTGCAGCTCTACAACGGAAAAGTCGAGCTGAAGTTAACTAGCGCCTCGCATTTGCATGTGATCGAGGATGCCTAGATGCTGGAAACGCTCGCCCACGTCTTGGCGGGTGTGGCTCTAGGGACCCTGACCGGTCTGATTCCGGGCCTTCACGTCAATAACCTAGCTCCGATTCTAATCGCTCTTTCCACCGGTGCCTCGGCGGAGATGGCGGCTCTGATAGTCGCCATGTCGATCACGAACGCTTTCATCAGCTACATTCCGGCAACCTTTTTGGCGGCCCCGGAAGAAGGCAACGAGTTGTCCGTGCTGCCCGCACACCGGCTTCTTCTTGAGGGTAGGGGGTATCAGGCAATAAGGCTCACAACAACCGGGTGCCTAGGTGGAGTGTTGCTGTCCGCGGCTCTGGCCTTGCCACTCATGCCCGTCATCGGACCGATTTATGCCGCCATCAGGCCCCAGATGCACTGGTTGCTTCTCGCTGTCGCCGGAATAATGATTTTTCTAGAGCGCTCCTTGAGGAAAATTGTCTGGGCCGCGGCGATCTTTTTGATGTCTGGATTACTCGGTCTTTTTTCACTGGACACCGGACTGATGCCTGCAGACTCCTCTCTGCTGCCCCTGCTTTCCGGCCTTTTCGGAGTTAGCGTGCTGTTGCCCAGCATCTTCAACTGCAGCTCTCTTCCGGAACAGCATACTGAAGATGAACCGGTGAATATCAAAACGGGATTAAAACCCGTGTGTGCGGGAGCCGCTGCAGGAATTTTGACCGGAATCGTGCCGAGCATCGGTCCGTCACAGGGAACCGTGCTGGCCCAGCTGGCTGTACGTTCCAAAGGCAACGAAGAATTTCTAATATCAGTGAGCAGCGTGAACGTCTCCAAGGCAGTTTTCTCCTTCGTTGCCATCTTCGCCATCGGGAGGGCCAGAAGCGGGGCCGCGGTTGCCGTCGAGAAGATCATGGATACAGGGACCATCACCCCGCTACTAATCATCGGCGCGGTTTTACTTGCTGGAGGAATCGCAGCAAACCTGCAGCTCCAGCTGGGGAAGCTTGCCGCAAGATACATAGACCGTTTTCCCTATCGTGGCCTCGGTATCACCGTCATGGTATTCATACTCGCACTCACCATTCACTGCTCCGGAGTGATGGGAATTCTGGTGCTCGCCACCGCCACGGCCATCGGGATTTTGCCCGCCGTATCAAAGGTCAAAAGGACCCACGCCATGGGAGTGCTCATGGTACCCTGCATCCTCTTCTTTGCTGGTGTAAAAGGCAGCGCTTTGGACATCCTCGGCCTCTAAGCACCACCAAAAAATTATTCGCTTTCTAAGCCACCCAGATGAATGGTCTCCCAGTGCACCCTTCCCTGTTCAATCACCTGCTTTAATTTCCGCTGTAGCGGCGTGAGATCGGCGCTCTTGCCCGTCTTGATGTCAACGAAGACCACCCCTTTTGGTTCTCCCTCCTTGTAACCCTCGAAAACCACATAATCCACAGGGGAACCCAGAAATCTTGCGTCGGCGGGTTCATACTTGAACATGGGCAACAGCGGGGCGAGCTGTTCGGCTATCTTTCCCTTGAGCACGGCGCGGCTTCTCTCGAGGACCTCCTGTCTGATCCTTTCCTCAAATTCTGACTTCCAGCGCTCAAACCGAATCGCCAGCTGTCCCCTTAAGTAGATGAAAGCCAAGGCGATTCCCAGCAGCAGCCCCAGAATAAAAATTATTACTTCAATGATCTGCTCACCCCCTTCAATAAACCACGGTTTTGAACCTCCAAGAGCCTTTCCCACGACAGTTTATTATAGGGGTGCTCAAATAGATTCTTGAACCAAAAACGTTGACGGGGCGATGAGGGTGAAACTGATAATGCTGGGAGCACCGGGATCGGGCAAAGGCACCCAGACCTCAAGGCTAAAATCAATATTTAACATCCCGGCCATCTCCACGGGAGACATCTTCAGGAATGAAATTAAAGAAAGTACGGAGCTGGGCAAAAAAATTAAAAAATATTTGGACAGCGGTCAGCTGGTTCCGGACAAAATCGTGATTGAAGTGATAAGGGAAAGGATCAATCAGCCCGACTGTAAAAATGGTTTCATCCTTGACGGCTTTCCCCGAACGCTGGAACAGGCCAGGGCCCTAGATGAGATCGTGAAAATAGACGCCTGCATCAACTTGTCGGTACCTAAGGAGATCATCGTGAAAAGGCTTTCGGCGAGAAGGGTCTGTAAAAATTGCGGGGCGGTCTACAACCTCCTTGTACTAAAGCCGAAGGTTGATGAAATTTGCGATAAATGCGGCGGACCTCTTTATCAGAGGGACGACGATAAAGAGTCGGTCATCGAGGAAAGATTCCGGGTTTATGAAAAACAAACCGAACCTCTGCTGGAATATTACAAGAAAAGGATACCGGTGATAACCGTCACCTGCAACTCCGTGGATGCCCCTCCAGAGTTGATTACTGAACAAATCGTGGCAGGATTGAAAAAACTGAATTTGGTAAGCTAAAAATCAAACTGATAGCAAAACCAAGCCCAATAATACCGCGCCGATACCAATTTTCTGGTTAACCTCCATCATCTCCTTGAAAAATATCCTAGCCAGCACAATGGTCACCAAGGGAAAAGTTGCCGCAACTGGAGCCACGATTGCCGTGAACTCTAAGGACACTCCGGCTCCGTAGGACAAGAAAGCCGCGGCCTCTAAAAATCCAACCATAATCACCAGAGGTGCTACATTCCTCGGATAGGAGACATCCCTCTTCGCAAAGCCTGCGTACAGCAACAAGCAGGACACGGTGACAGCTTTGACCGCTAAAACAGGCAAGAACCAGCCACATCCAGCGACAAGGATATCGAAGAAAATGTAGTGCACTCCCCAGGCCACCATCGACACTGCCGCAAACTGCACCCCGGCGGCGATGTTTTTCAACCTAAGACCAAAGAGGTCCCGCAATCTGAAAGAAATCAGAAAAATTCCAGAAATGGTAAGAACAACGCCGGCGGCCTGCAATGAGGAAAGAGTTTCTCCGAGGAAAATTAAGCTCAGAATGACGGTAACTACGACCCAGGAAGCTGAAACGGGACTGACTATGGAAACCTTCCCGACCTGTAGTCCCTGATAAAAAGACAAACAGGCGACCACGTTAAGAAATCCGGCAAGCAAAATAATCCCAATCATGTCAATAGTGGGGGTGAAGACTCCGACCAAGAAAGAGGTGAAAATCAAAACCAGCAGGCCGATAGTTTGCCCCCAGACAAGCGTTTTGAACACTCCTACGTTTCTAATCGCTCTGGCCGCAAAGAAATCGGCTATGCCCCAAGAAAGCATCGCCACCAACCCAAAAGGCACCCCTGCTGAGATGTTCATCGGATCCCTCCTGATTTCGACCTCCAAAATAAGTGGCGGCGCGCCGATATTAAGTTGGTTCAAACCTTTTACAAACAGAGGTTCAACTATCTTTTCGGATGTCGAAAGTGGAACTGGTTCTGCCTGCTGGCAATGAGCTGTGCCTAAGGGCCGCGGTAAAAAATGGAGCCGACGCCGTCTATCTCGGCCTGAGCAAATTCAACGCCAGAATGTTGGCCGAAAATTTCAACGAGAAAAACATCTTCAGTGCCGTGAATTACTGTCACGAAAGAAAAGTCAGGGTTTACGTGGCATTCAACACCCTAGTCAAAAATGATGAACTTGAGGACTACTTCAAGCTGATTAACGTGGCCTATTCTGCTGGAGCTGACGCCATCATTATCCAAGACCATTGCCTCATCCCGTTGATCAGGCAAAACTTCCCCGGTCTGGAGATCCATCTTTCCACGCAGGCAACAACGGTCAACAGCTATTCGATACCTAAGGGCATCGACCGAGTCATTCTCGCTAGGGAGCTATCCTACGGGGAAGTAAAGGCCATGTCTCAAAAATTCCCCACGGAAGTCTTCGTCCACGGGGCACTTTGTTTTAGCTACAGCGGGCAATGTCTCTTCTCCTCAATCGCCGGTGGCAGGAGCGGCAACAGGGGAATGTGTGCCCAGCCCTGCCGGAAGAAATACAACAACAAGTATCCGCTGAGTACCATGGACCTCTGTCTATTGCCAAAGCTTCCCGAGATAATCGAGGCCGGCGTTAAGTCCCTGAAGGTCGAGGGGCGGCTGAGGGGCCCGCTCTATGTAGCCACGGTGGCTCGCATCTATCACAAATACATCGACGCCTATTATCAGGGGAATTTCAAGGTTGATAAAAAGGACATCGAAGACCTCATGGTCGTCTTCAACAGGGGGTTCACCACCGGCTTCGCCTTCAACGACAACATCGTGGACTCAAAAAGTCCGAAGAACCGGGGTCTGTTTCTTGGCTGTATCAAGGGCGGCAAGTTGAGACTAAGGGCCGGCCTGAAAATCGGCGATGGGGTGGCCATCTGGATCAACGAGGAAATTCGGGGATACAAGGTAGGCAGAATTTTAAAAGACGGCGTTGAGGTGGAACAGGCTTTTGCCGGTGACGAGGTTGAGATAGACACTAGGGGAGCGGATGACGGCTCCCTGATATACAAAACCTCATCTGTTGACATTAGGCTTGAACTGGGCGATGAAATAAAACCTGTAAAAGCAACCTTGAAAACGAACAAAATCACGCTGCCCAGCTTTAAACCAGTTGAAAACAATTCGGCTGTCAAAATCTTTGCTAAGGTCTACAATCGCGAAATGGCGATAGCCGCCGAAGAAGCTGGTGCTGACGTGGTTTACTACGATGTCCTCAAGGAAGATTGCAGGGAAGTTAAAAACTTGGTGAAGAAATCTAGATTCTTCGTCTACACCCCGCGAATAATCTCGGATCAACGTCTGGTTGAAATCGCTGAAGAAATAAAACAAATAGGCCCCGAAGGTGTGCTGGTCGGTAATCGGGGGCTGTTGCCATTTTTGAATGGGATCGACATCCACTTGGATTATTCCTTCAACTGTTTCAACGACGTCGATCTCAGCTGCTACCCGGGCATCCCCATCATCTCTCCAGAACTAAATTTCCGAGAAATGGTCTCGCTGAAGAACAAGCGTTTCATCGTGATGATCCACGGTGACATCGTATTAATGAACAGTAGGCAGAAGTTGAAGGCCAAGGAACTCATCGACGAGCAGGGCAGACGTTTCAGGGTCAGAAACAACCACGGCATAACAGAAATACTAAACTGGAAACAACTGGGTTTGTTCAACAAGGCTCGCGACTACGTCCGAGCCGACATAAAATATTTTTATATCGACGTAGAGAAGGACGTCGATAGGTTCATACGCATCTATCGAAAAATATTGAACTTCGAACCATTTGACGACTGCAAAATAAGGAAAGGTTATACAACGGGACACTTTAACCGGGGAGTAATTTAAGTCTGGCCGGTGGAATCATTTCGAACCAGATTTCATGATGCCACGGAGATAAATCAAAGAAGCGGCCAGTAAGATTGCCCCAATAACGACAAAAATAATCCTGTCCGTCAAGGCCAGAATTCTAAAGCCCGACTGCCAGATCAATCCAGCACCTAAAACTGCGAGAACGGGGAGGTAAGTTATGACAGAGTTTCCGCCGAATTTTTTTGTAAGGTAGTCTCCCATTAGCGGTAGGTAGGATATGGTGAGAACGGCACCGCCGATGAGCAGAATTAAATCGGTCAAAAATGAAACGGTGTAAAGTTTTGAGCCTTCCAGCATCAAAAATACTCCAGCCACAAGAACCAGAAGGGCTACCAGCGGTCTCTTCACCCGGGCACCGAAATTAATTCTGAACCTATCTATTTAAAGTTGAAATTAAATCCACCTGATTGGTCGTGCTCAGATGAAAGCCGCCGTTCTCTTCACCGGGGGAAAGGACTCAACTTACGCCACCTATCTCTCCCTCAAAAGGGGGCTGGAAGTGAAATACCTCATCACGATGTTCCCCAAGAACCCCTACTCTTGGATGTTTCACTCAGTAAACATCGAAGCCACCAAGCTACAAGCTGAGGCCATGGGGATCAAACAGATTATCCGGCAGACGCCCGGTGAAAAAGAGAGCGAACTCAGGGACCTTAAAGAGGCCATCGAAGGGGTGAGGAAAGAGATAGAGGGAATCGTCAGCGGAAGCATCTCCAGCTCGTACCAGAAAAACAGGATTGACCTAATCGCCAGAGAGCTGGGCCTAGTTTCCCTTTCTCCTCTCTGGGGATCCAACCCTATTGAAATCCTTTATAAGATGACTAAAACAGGATTTGAAATCATTATCACCAGCGTCTCCGCCCAAGGATTTGACCAGAGCTGGCTGGGTAGGAGAATCGACGAGGGGACCATCGAGGACCTGGAGAAGTTGAGTAAAAAGTATGGGATAAATCCTAGCGGCGAGGGCGGGGAATATGAGAGCTTCGTTCTAGACGCGCCTCTTTTTAAAAAAAGAATTGAAGCCGTAAATGTGGAAAAGATCTGGACGGGGACCAATGGGTATTTACTTATCAAGGAAGCTAAATTTGTGGAGAAGTGAACCATGAGAACCGCGCTTGTTTACTCGGAAAAATATCTGGAACATAACCCGGGCCTAGGTCACCCGGAAAGGCCAGAACGTCTGAAGGCAATCGTCAACGGGCTGAAGAGGTTCAATCTCTGGCAGACGCCGGAAATCGGGGTAATCGAGCCTCGCCCCGCCAAGCCCGAAGACATCAAACTGGTCCACGACCCCGAATACGTCTCACTCGTGGAAAAAATGAGTGCAATGGAAAGGCCGATCGACGGCGACACCCCTACGAAAAAAAATACCTTTGAGCTGGCGCTGCTCGCCGCCGGTGGGGCGATTGATGCCGGCACCATCGTGATGTCAGGCCGGGTCAAAAATGCCTTTGCCCTAGTGAGGCCACCGGGCCACCACGCTGGCCGAAGCCGCGGCGGAGGTTTCTGTTACTTCAACAACGTCGCGATAATGATTGAACGCCTGAAGCGAGACTTCAAACTGAAACGGTTTTTTGTGCTCGACTTCGACGCCCATCACGGGAACGGGACGCAGGAGATATTTTATGATGACCCGAGCGTGCTCTACATGTCACTGCACCAGCACCCGCTGACGCTCTACCCCGGTACCGGATTTCCCGACGAGATTGGTGAGGGCAAAGGCCGTGGGCTAAAGGTCAACGTACCGATGCCGCCAGGCAGCGGTGATGCGGAATACTGGGGGGCAATGAGGGAAATCTTCATCCCGCTCTGTGAAAAATTTAAGCCGGAGTTCTTCGCCGTTTCAGCGGGATTTGACGCCCACTTCGACGATCCTCTGACTGGACTGCATCTATCCACCCAAGCCTACGGTTGGCTGTCCAGCACCGTGATTGACCAAGCGGAGAAGTGGTGTAAGGGAAGGGTGGTTTTTCTCCTCGAAGGTGGATATGATCTAGAAGCCCTCGCCAGCGGTGCTGTCTATGTAGTTCGAGCAATGCAGGGTGAAAAATTCGCTACTCCGGAAGTAAGAAATCATTTGAAAGTAATCGATGAGGTAAAAATGGCCCTCTCGGAGAAATGGTCGCTATAAAGTCCCTAACTCCTTAGCTATCTCTCCTACCAGCTCCACGAACTTTTCTACCTCGCTCTCCAGATTGAAATAGTGAACCGAGGCGCGGGCGGTGCCGTTGATCCTCAGATGCCTGAAGGTGGGCTGGGCGCAGTGGTGCCCGGAACGAACGGCGATCTTGGCCAGTTCATCGAGCATGGAGGCCACCTCGTGAGGGCTGAGCCCGCTGATGTTGAAGCTAACCACCCCTCCGCGCCGCTCCAAGCCTCTGGGACCGTAGACTTCAACTCTGCTGTTTTCCGCTATCTTAAGCATGCGCCTAGTAAGCTCCATCTCCCTCTCCGCAATTTTATCAATGCCAATGTCCATCACATACTCGCAGGCCCTGCCCAAGCCGATGATGCCCGGAATGTTCGGCGTCCCGGCGTCGAAAATCTGAGGGGGATCGACAAGCCTGGCGCTGTGCAGGTCGACATCCTCCACGATTCCCCCTCCTGTCAAAAGAGGCTCCAGCGCGGAAATCTTGTCCTCACGGGCGTAAAGGAAGCCAGTTCCCTGCGGACCAAGGAGGCCTTTGTGCCCGGGCGCCGCCATGAAATCACAGCCAATCTTGCGAACGTCAACGGGCATATGCCCTACCGACTGCGCGGCATCGACTAAGTAAAGGACCCCATAATCCCGGGCCAACTTACCGATTTCCTCAACCGGCTGTACGCTGCCGATTGCGTTAGAAACATGGTGGGTGGTTATGAGGCGGGTGTTCCGGTCAATCGCTGCCTCGAACTCGGCGGGATTAAGCAGACACTCTCGGGAGCTCCCCACCACCTCCAGCTTCACCCCACGCTCCCTCTCCAGCCGCTGCCAAGGCAAAAGATTGCTGTGGTGCTCAAACAAAGACGTTATTACCTTGTCGTCCCTTTTCAGACCCAGCCCGCGGGCAACGAGGTTTATGGCCTCGGTCGTGTTCTTGGTGAAGATTATTTCATCAGGCTTGGCGCCTATGACGCGGGCAACCTTCTCGCGGGCCGCCTCGAATTCTTCAGTGGCACGCTTGGCCGCCCGGTGCAAACCCCGACCCACGTTTGCGCTGAACTCGTGGTAGTAACTCAACATTGCCTCAATCACCGGCTCGGGCGTGGGTGTGGTGGCGGCATTGTCCAGGTAGATAATTCCCGTGCGCAAAAACGGTATATCCGCCCTAACCTCATCAACGCTCTTGGTCAAGATTTCCGCCCCACCCCATATTCAAGTCTAAATTATCCTTACTGCCTTAATCTGTTTTCCCTAACAACCGCTCGAGACCGCTTAAATTTCACAAAAGCCTCGTGATGCCGGTTACCTGAACGTTGCCCACGCCGGGGATGCCCAAGATTTCGTTCTCCAGAGGCTCGGTTCCTCCCGCAGCATCCTCAACGATGGCCACCACCCTCAACGCCACCAGTCCAAAGGCAATTGGCTCCCGGGAAACTGAGTGAACCTTAACACGCTCCCGGATCTTAGCCTCGAGCTGGTTCAAGTCCAACTCGGCGCTTTCGGGCATGACGCGCAAGGTAACGGCGACCTCGGCCACCTTAAACACCTCACGGCCCCGAGAACCCACATTTAGGGCAGCGGTAGGGATTACTGAGGCGCCGGCACTTGGCGCAGCGCAGGATCTCGACCTCGCCACAGCTGGGGCAGGGAAACTTCACGACGATCTCACCCTGTGGGATGTCCCGACTACAAGAGGTGCAAACGTTTGTCATGGTCTCGCCATATCCGTTGGTTGGAACATCTATAAAAATTAACATCTCACCTAAGGCATTGCCCCGAGGGTGATTTTAACTTGGTGACTCTGTCCGTCGCGGATTATCTTAATCTGGGCCTCGTCACCGACGTTGCTGGACATTATCTTCCGCCTCAGCTCCTCGATTGTCCTCACCGGCTTCTTCCCGAATTCCAAAATCACGTCTCCGGGCGAAATCCCGGCAACATCGGCCGGGCTTCCCTCGACGACCCTAACGACGAGAACACCAACAGCGCTTGGGATGTTATATCGATAAGCAACAGCCTCGTTTATGCTCACGCCGTCTATTCCCAGCCAAGGTATCCGAACACGTCCATACCTGATTATATCGTCGGCACAACGAATGGCCACCTTAATTGGAATGGCAAAGCCTATTCCCTGAGCAAACGGGATTATCGCAGTACTAATCGCGATTACCTTGCCGTTCTCATCCACAAGCGGGCCACCGCTGTTTCCGGGGTTTATAGCCGCGTCGGTCTGAATGAGGTTATCCAGCGTGCCTCTCTCTGCTTGTATCGTTCGTCCCAATGCGCTCACGACTCCGGAGGTTACGGTGGGGCCTCCCGCCAAGCCGAAAGGATTTCCAACGGCGAAAACCGGTTGTCCGACCCTGAGCTTATCGGAGTCTCCTATCTCCACCGCTTCTAAATTCTCAGCTTCCACCTTGATCACCGCCACGTCAAAGCTGGGACATGTACCAACCACCCTGCCCTCCATCACTCTACCATCGTGAAAGGTGACGGTGATTTTGTCGGCCCCTTGAACCACATGGTTGTTGGTGAGGATGTAGCCACTGGATCTGATGACAACCCCAGATCCCATGCCCTTCAGCGGAATCGGCCTGAAGAAGACGTCCCGAATCTGAGAAAGGGTGCTGATGTTGACCACGCTTCGGCTGACACGCTCGATTGCATCTAAGGTCGCTGAACCGACCATTGAAAACCCCACTTTGGTATAATGTGACCGACGCCCTCTTAAAAACCTACCTCATCAAATTAAAGGTTAAAGATAAATTGGTAATGGGCCCGTAGTCTAGCCTGGATAGGACATGAGCCTGCGGAGCTTAGGACTCGGGTTCAAATCCCGACGGGCCCGCCATCCTTCGAGCTGATTTTACCGTCTTTTCAAAAATGTCCCAAAAGTTTTACAACTCAAACCAGACCAACAAAATCCAGCAAGCCAACCTTCGCGACTAGTCGAATGCATATATTTGTACGTTTACACAAAGGATTTCTTAATTAAACTTCTGAAGAACGGACTATCTCCATCTATTTGGTGAGAAATCTCCTAGCCAGCACGACGCCAACCGTGAACACTACGGCTGCGAAAATTCCCAGATAGGCGAAATCAAGCGCCAGGGCCGAGACATCCATTTGCAAAATCGTCAGCTGCCTGAGGGCATCGGTCAAATAGCTGACCGGGTTTACGCGGGCTATTACCTGCAACCACTCCGGCATCATTGAAGCCGGGAAAAATATGTTGCTGGCGAACATCAGGGGAAGGTTTACGAGGTTCACTATCGCCATCTGGGTTTCCTGCCTCGTTGATCTCAGGGAAAGGGCTATGAACAAGGATGAAAGTCCGGCGCTGAAGAGGAATATCGCGAGATAAATTCCAAGAAGGTTAAGCAGCGTGAAGCTTGGATCCAGCTGCAAACCTAATAGAACGGCGATAATCAGAATGATGGTTGCCTGGAACATGCCTCTGAGCGTCGAGTTCAATATTTTTGAGAATACGATCGCTGCCCGAGAAACCGGTGTGCTCAGCACCTTGTCCAAGAAGCCCAAGCGCCTGTCCCAGACTACAGACATACCGCTGAACATGGTCGTAAACATCACTGTGAACGAGATTATCCCAACCGCCATGAAGGAGAAGTAGTCCGCCGTCCCGAAGGTGCTTCTCATTATCTGTTCACCTACTCCCGGAGGAAGACCGGAAAGCATTCCACCGAGGTTCATGGCCTTACCTAGCAGGCCCATCCAGATGACCGGCTGGATGATGGTCATGGTAAGAATTATCGGGTCCTTCAGCCACTTCTTGAGCTCCCTGGTAGTAAGGGCCCATACGCCACGCAGACTGCTGGGTCGATACTCGTTCATGCCCTCGCCCTCCTCATAATTAGCCTGCGTGTTTTGAAGGTTTCCGGGGACTCTTCGGCGTCCCGCATAGACCTGCCCGTGTACTCCAGATAGACGTCGTTCAGCGTGGGTTCCGTCAATGATAGCTTGGTCACCGTATAACCCTTTTTCATCAATTTTTCAATTATCAGTGGTGCGGTTACTCTTCCTAACTCGGCCTTCACACGGTAGCTCCCGTCCTCCTTTTTCACTTCCTTCACGTGCTTCACTTCCCTTATCAGCTTGCTCACATCATCGTTCTCCTTTATTTTCAGTGTTATCACGTCCCCGCCCAGCGCCTTCTTGAGCTCACCCGGAGCCCCGGTGACCAATATCTTCCCGTGGTCGATTATTGCCACACGGTCACAGAGAGCATCTGCTTCTTCCAAGTAGTGGGTTGTCATGAAAAGGGTCATGCCAAACTCTTCTTTGAGGCGCCTGATATACTCCCATATCGTTGCCCGCGTCTGAACATCGAGACCTAGGGTGGGCTCGTCAAGAAACAGCACCTGCGGGCGGTTAACCAGTCCGCAGGCGAGCTCAAGCCTGCGCCTCATCCCTCCGGAGTAGGTCTCAACCCTCTTATCCTTGAACTGCGCTAGCTCGACTAGCTTAAGCAGTTCGTTCGCCCTCTCCTTGGAAACCTTCCGCGGGATGCCGTACAGATCGGCGCAGAGGATTATGTTTTCGTAGCCGGTGAGATCCTCATCAGCCGTGTACTCCTGGGGCACGACACCTATCACCCGCCTCACCATGTCGGCCTCTTTGACAATGTCATGCCCCAGCACTGAAGCTGTACCTTCGGTCGGTTTTAGGATGGTTATCAGCATGTTAATAGTCGTCGTCTTTCCGGCACCGTTTGGCCCCAAGAAACCGAATATCTCGCCTTTCTTAACACTGAAGCTCACATGGTCCACAGCCACCAAGCCCTTGTTGAAAACCTTTGCCAGACCCTCAGCTTTTATCACTTCGTCTTTCATCCTTTCCCTCCAGCTTTTTTTCCACGGCTTCAAGTTTGGCTGCAGCTTCGTCCAAGATTTCGACGACTTCTTCGATTTCCTTTTCAGAGTGCCGGTCCTCCAAAGTCAAACTAACGTCGAAGAATGTTTTAATCAGCCGCCTCGTCGCCCTTCTGATTTCGCCGGTTTTCTCCGGCGGTACCCCGAACCAAAAGGAACCAAAAAGAGGTGGTAGCATGAACTTTCCAGAGCCAATCTTAGCCTTGATTCTTCTCTGATCTTCGAGTAATTTCTTTCCTCTTTCGGTGAGAGCATAACGTTTAATGCCAATCTCAGGCGTCCGCACTTCTTTTACATATCCGTTTTTCTTCAGCCATGCGAAGAGGGGATACACGGACCCCGGGCTTGGCCGCCAGCATCCGTTGCTCATCTTTTTTACCTCCTCCATGATTTCAGACCCTGAGAGCGGTCTTTTGTTCAGTAGCTCCAGCACCTGGTACCTCAGGAACCCCTTTGGCACTGCTGCCATGTGCCGCATCCAGTGTCTGAAGGGAGGGGGGCAATATTCTTCTCGCATTTTTTTTCACCTTAATATCAAAGTTGATATCAATTTTGACTATATAAGTCTTCGCTACCAGCTTTTGACTCATCACGATTCCCAATGGCTAGTAACTCACTAAGGTCGCCTCAATCACATACCTAGGCATGACCCTCTGACTTGGCAGCGGCTCAGATGGTCTTTCACAACGTCAATTGCCTCGTTATTTTTATAGGTCTCTACCGAAAATGTAGTAAGTATGAGGGCCGAAATCGGGATAATTGGAGGCACCGGTCTTTACGACCCGAAAATCCTCAAGAATGTTGGAGAAGTCAAAGTTGAAACACCATATGGCTCTCCATCCGATTCCATAACTTTAGGAGAGCTGAACGGTAGAAAGTTGGCTTTTCTCCCCAGGCACGGAAAAAAACATACCATCAGACCAACCGACATAAATTACCGGGCAAACATTTTCGCAATGAAGCAGCTCGGTGTGACTAGGATCCTCGCACCTTCGGCGGTGGGATCATTAAAGGAAGAATACCGGCCCGGAGACATCGTCTTTGTGGATCAATTCATCGACAGAACCACTAGGCGAGAGGAATCCTTCTACACGGGAGACAAGGTGTGTCACATTTCCGTGGCCGAACCTATGTGCCCCGAAATCAGAAAAACTCTGATGGATGCGGCGAAAAGAATCGGCCTTGAGGCCCATCCAAGGGGAACGTATGTGTGCATCGAGGGACCTAGGTTCTCCACCAAGGCCGAATCCAAGATGTTCCAAGGCTGGGGGGCTGATGTGATCGGAATGACCCTAGTACCAGAATGTGTCCTAGCCCGTGAAGCCGAAATCTGCTACGCGTCAATAGCGACCGTCACCGACTACGACGTGTGGAAAGAACATCCAGTGACTACTGAAGAGGTGCTGAGAACCATGAAGGAAAATCTGGAGAAAGTCAAGCGCCTGATCGCAGAAGTAGTAACCATCATGCCTCGGGAAAGGAGCTGTGAATGCAAGAACGCGCTGAAAAATGCTTTCGTTTAATGGAGGTGGTTCTCTGGACCTTAAATCTAAAATCAGAAGAATACCGGAGTTCAAGGGCGTGGTCTTCTGGGACATCACCCCCTTACTTAAGGACCGAGAGTCTTTCCGAGAAGCTATCCGTCTTTTGGCCGATCACTTCAAGGACAGAAAAATTGACGTGGTGGTTTCCAACGAGGCCCGGGGCTTCATCATCGCTGCCCCTCTGGCCTACGAACTCGGCGCGGGCTTCGTTCCCATCAGAAAAAAAGGAAAGCTTCCCGCCAAATGCGTGGACTACATGTACCAAAAGGAGTATGAGGCCGACGTGATCGAAATTCACGAGGATGCCATAGAGCCCGGACAGAACGTCCTGCTCGTTGACGACCTGTTGGCTACCGGAGGTACGATGAAGGCCAACATTGAACTCGTGGAAAGGCTCGGCGGCAAGGTAGTGGGAATCGGATTTCTCATCGAGCTCGGTTACCTCCGAGGAAGAGAGACCATCGGAGATAATTACGAGATATTTTCGTTGATAAAAATCGACACCCCTGAAGGCTAGCCCTACTCCGATCTTCAAACTGCAAAAACGTTGCTTTAAAGCGATGCTAGAATATTTTAAAGGGGTGTACCGCTGATCGAAGCAACGCTGAAAATAATCGTGCTGCTGGTCTTCGTGGTCTGCTACGGGCTAGCGATATCTCGGAAGGTTAAAATGGCCTACGTCAGCATTGCCTCTGCCATTATTCTTCTCCTCATTCTTCTCCCCACCAACGCGATGACTCCAGAACAAGTTGTGAACGCAATCAGATGGGATGTGCTTGGAATTTACTGGGGCTTTATGATGGTCTCCATCTTGTTCTCGGAAAGCGGAGTTCCGAAACATCTGGCCCGGCACGTGTTGCACCACACGAAAAATGAGGGAATGGCCCTGCTCTCCCTTTGCGCCATAACTGCCTTTCTCTCGAGCTTTCTGGAAAATGTGGGGGTGGTTCTGATCATGGCCCCAATTGCTATGGAGGTAGCCAAGAGGACCAAATCCTCCCCTTTTTTATACCTGTGCTCAATCGCCATCAGCTCCAACATGGTGACGACGGTTTCAATGATAGCCGATCCGCCGGCGATAATTCTGGCCTCCGAGGCCGGGATGTCTTTCCTCGACTTCTATTGGTTCCAAGGCAGGCTGGGCCTAGGAATAATCTCGGCCATCGCTGCCATCATCGGCTTGATCACCCTTTACCTCTGCCACCTCAGAAAAATGAAAACAAAAGTCAGCATCGAGGAAGAAAAAATTGAAACGAATTACCTGCCGACGCTGGTCTTCCTCGCCGGGATTTTCGCCTTGGCTCTGAACTCTTATTTGAGGGTGGGCCCTGGGTTCATAGGTCTGATTGTTGGGGTGGTTTCGGTCCTCATCGGCTTCAGAAACATACCAAGGATGATAAAGGAATTCGACTGGCACTCGTTTTTCTTCGTAATCGGAATTTTCATCGTAATCGGTGCCGTTGACAGAGTTGGAATTCTCAGCGACCTCGCCCGAGGAATAGGCGGCCTCGGCTCTAACAACCCCGTCTTCACCCTGGCAATCTTGGTCTGGCTCTCGGTTGCTCTCTCCTCGTTTATCGACAACGTCCCCTACTCTGTGCTCATGATCCCTGTGGCCAAAAACGCGGCGCTGGCGCTGGGTTCGGCTGGACTCGCTTATCCCCTGATGTACGGGACGCTACTCGGCACTGGAATCGGTGGGAATATCACTCCGGTGGGTGCGACGGCCAACGTCTTCGCTGCCGGACTACTGGAAAAACGAGGATATCGGGTGAAGATAAAGGACTTTCTGAAGATCAGTTTAGCACCGACAATAGCGGCAGTCCTAGTGGGACACCTGTTGCTCCAGCTGCTCTGGATGTAGAATCACCGAAGAAAATCCTCAGATGCCCCTTACCTGAAGCCTCTCCTCTGGTCTTAGCATCTTGACGTCAATTCCTTTCATCGGAAGCGGCAGGTTCTTGGAGGCTTCCAAAACGACCTCCGGATCATCGTAGTATCTCGTCGCCTCGACTATGGCTCTGGCCATCCTTGGTGGATCGCTTGACTTGAAGATGCCCGAGCCCACAAAAATCCCGTCGACACCCATCTGCATGACCAAAGAAGCATCAGCCGGGGTTGCTATCCCTCCCGCGCAGAACCAGACAACTGGTAGCCGCTGGAGCTTGGCGGTTTCCTCAACCAGTTCCACGGGCACGCGATATTCACGGGCCTTCACCTCGAGTTCGTCACGGCTCAATCCCGCCAGCTCGGCTATTTGGCGTTTGGTGGCCTTGATGTGCCTCACCGCCTCAACGATGTTCCCGGTACCGGCCTCACCCTTGGTCCTTATCATGGCCGCCCCCTCGTTAATCCTTCGGAGGGCCTCCCCCAGATCGCGAGAGCCGCAGACGAACGGGACCTTGAACTTGCGTTTGTCGATGTGGGCCTCCTCGTCTGCCACAGTGAGGACCTCGCTCTCGTCGATCATGTCCACGCCCAACGCCTCGAGCACTTGAGCTTCGGCAAAATGCCCTATTCGGCACTTGGCCATCACGGGAATCGTCACCGCATTCATTATGGCCTCGATGATAGCGGGATCAGCCATGCGCGCCACACCGCCTGAAGCCCGGATGTCTGCCGGAACCGCCTGAAGCGCCATGACGGCCACCGCTCCCGCCTCCTCAGCGATGATGGCCTGCTCTGGAGTGGTAACGTCCATGATAACCCCGCCTTTTTGCATCTTAGCGAAGCCCCTCTTGAGCCGCTCAGAGCCGAATACTATCTCCACAGAATCACCAATATGTCAGTTATCCGCTGAAGCTAAAAATATAAGGGTTTCGCCTAGCGCTCCTTGGAGTCCACAAACTTAAACAGGTCAACCAGCCTACAGGAGTAGCCCCACTCGTTGTCATACCACCCAAATACCTTAGCGAAGTTGCTCCTCTTCCCCATGACCATCGTGCTTTTCCCATCTATGACGCAGGAATGGGGATTGCCGATTATGTCGGCCGAGACGATGGGATCGTCAGTGTACTCCAAGATGCCCCTAAGCTCTCCTGCCGCGGCCTCCTTAAACGCCTGATTTATTTCCTCCACGGTCACTTCCGTTTTCAGCTCAGCCGTGAGATCGGTTATGGAGCCATCGGCGACAGGGACCCTGAGCGCAATTCCATCCAGTTTCCCGGCCAATTTGGGGATGACTTTGCCTATTGCCGTCGCCGCGCCTGTGGTGGTCGGTATTATCGAGGTCATCGCGGATCTCGCCCGCCGCAGATCCTTGTGTGAAAGGTCAAGGACCCTCTGGTCGTTAGTCACCGCATGGCAGGTCGTCATGAAACCTCTTTCCAAACCAAATCTATCATCCAAGACCTTCACCATCGGAGCCAAGCAGTTCGTGGTGCAAGAGGCCATGGAAATCAAGTGGTGCTTGTCGGGATCGCAAATTTCGTGATTGACACCAAGGACTATCATGACGTCGGGATTTTTTATCGCGGCGGAAATTATCACCTTGCGGGCACCGGTTTTCAGGTGCCCGCCGATTTCCTCACGGTCCTTGAACTTACCGCTGGACTCCAGCACGTAATCAACGCCCAGATCGCCCCAAGGAATATCGGCGGGATTCTTGTGGTTCAGCACCTTTATCTCCTTACCATCGATGATAATCGAGTTCTCCGTGCCCTCGACTCTTCTCTTCAAAACGCCAAAAACCGAATCATATTTCAGCAAGTGGGCGTAGGTCTTTGCCGGGGAAGGACTGTTTATCACCGTCACTTCAAACTTCCTCATGAACTCTTCATCAGCTAAGGCAGCTCTCAAAAAGATGCGGCCAATTCTTCCAAACCCATTTATACCAACTTTCTTCATGATTCTCCCCTGCATTGAAATTTCCGGCCATAATTAAATAAGTTGCTAGAAAAATTTGAAACTTTAAACACATCGTTATATGTGCCCAACCAAACGCCCTAAATTGAGAGATATTTGGAAGGAATCGGTCTAAAACAGAAACTGAGGCCTAAAGGACTGACCGGAGAACAGTAAGCAACGAGTTGGGAAAGAACTCCCCACACTTCCGGCTGAGCTGAAAACTATTATAGAATGGTGATAAAGCTTAAACGGGGAGTATGCCGGTTCATATTGCTGAAAGTGTCTTAGGCGTCTTTGCCTTTGACGATATGGGCAAGTTAGTCTCCTTTAGAAAATTCCCGCACGACCCGATAGAAGTCGCGGGAAAAATTGCCAGTGTTCAGATGGGAACCCCTACTGAAGAACATCGCCAGCTTATCTCCGAGTTGATGACCAAGGGACACCGCGAGTTTACGTTGGAATCAAAGTCTCTCGCCGGCAGGCTCAAGGAGGAGTTCAAAAGGGCAAAATTCGAGATATTGATACCCAACGTGGCAGGGTCAATCTTGCGGGAGAAACTTCAAGACATAGTGGAGGATCTGGGCTTTGAAAAACTCGATGATTTTGTCCGCGAGGTGAACTTCATCCTCACCCGACACAAGCTCCGCACCGAAGCGGCTCAGCGAGACAGTTTAATTATTCAGTCCATCGGTCTATTAGATGACATCGACAAGTTCGCTAACATCTTGATAGTCCGGGTCAGGGAGTGGTATTCCATCCACTTCCCAGAGCTTGATCGCTTGGTTCAGGACCACGAAATCTTCCTCAAGCTGATTACCAAAATTGGCCTCCGAGAGGACTTTACCAAGGAAGCGGTCATCAACGCCACCGGGATATCGGAGGAAAAAGCTGAAAAAATAACCCGGGCCGCGGCGGAGTCCCTAGGAGCGCATTTTGACGAAACAGACTTGAAATCACTAAAGAGGACCTGTAAGGAAATATTCGAACTCTATGACCTAAGGAACGAGATATCTGAATATATCGACGGTCTGATGGCACAAATCGCCCCCAACTTACGTGCCGTTGTTGGTAGCGCCATCGGGGCTCGTCTGATAGCAATCGCCGGTGGTCTCCAGGAACTTTCCCGCATGCCGGCCAGCACCATCCAAGTCCTCGGCGCCGAAAAGGCACTTTTCCGCGCCTTGAAGAGGAAGGGGAGCCCACCCAAACACGGTGTAATTTTCCAATATCCTGAGGTCCGCGGTTCTCCAAAGAAGCTGAGGGGTAAGATTGCGCGCGCGCTCGCCGGAAAGGTGGCCATTGCAGCGAGAGTAGACGCGATGTCCGGTGAATTCGTTGGTGATAAATTAGATGCCGAACTTAAAGCCAGAATCTCCGATATCAAGAGAAAGGCAAGGAAAGAACTATGAAGGCGGTTGAGCACGAGCGCTTTAAGTCGGTGTACTGGATAGAGCTGGACGACGGCACCCGCAAGCTAGCTACGATAAATCTCGCTCGCCGGAATCAGGTCTACGGGGAAAAGTTAATTGAGCTGGATGGAATTGAATACCGGCTCTGGGATCCCTATCGAAGCAAGCTCGCAGCCGCCATCCTCAAAAACATCAAGGTCAACCCAATAACCCCAGGAAAACGCGTTCTTTACCTCGGGGCGGCAAGTGGAACGACCTCCTCACACGTCTCCGACATCGTGGGGTCAGATGGCTGCGTTTATTGTGTAGAAGTCTCCTCACGGCCGATAAGGGACCTGCTCGCCGTCTGCACGAAGAGAAAAAACATGCTGCCCATACTGGCCGATGCCCGGCTGCCTCAAAGCTACAGCTCACTTGTCAAAAAAGTCGATGTCATTTACCAGGACATCGCTCAACCGGACCAAACCGAAATCCTGCTGGCCAACGCCAAAATTTTCCTGCCCAAAGGTGGCTACGCCATGCTGTCCCTAAAGGCCCGAAGCATCGACGTGACCAAGGAACCTCGTGAGATATTCAGGAATGAAATGGAAAAACTGGAGAAGGAAATGGAAATCATCGACGCCAAGGTTCTTGACCCTTACGAAAAGGACCATGCCATGTTCATCCTGAGGAGGTAAATAGGGGACATGCCTTATCACTTCAGATTCGACCTGTCCCGGATGCCACAAGCTTTCTACGAAACTCTGGCCAAGATAGCCTACCAAAAGAACCTGCACAGAAGAATTGCGGGAACCGTCAGGCGTTTGGCCGAGGAACTGAAGGTCCCCGAAATAGGAGGTCTGAACATCGCTGACGTTTCCACGTTAATTGAGGATCTGATCGATGTTCATTTGCACAATATCCAAGAAAGGGAAAGATTTCAAGAAAGCCGGAACAGGGCGCTTTTCTTGCCCCACTGTGCCAGAAAATACATGGACAGCAGATGCCAGGCGCGTTTTGATGCAGAGATACCATCTTATTACTGTGCCCGGTGTTCCCCGGACTGCCTGATAAACAAAGCCGTGACATTAGGTCAAAACAAAGGGTATGACGTATACATTTTGCCGGGGGGAACCTGCATCCCGCAGATACTGGAAAGAAATCCCTATGACGGCGTGGTGGGCATCGCCTGCAGCCAAGAGTTGAAACAGGCAAAAGAATTTCTTAAAAATAAAGATCTTCCTGCCCAAGCCGTGTTTCTGACCAAAAACGGCTGCGCCGAAACTAAGTTCTCCCTACAAACTCTGGAGGAAATATTGTAAACTTCCCGGACTCAACGCGTCGTCACTTCGCAGCTGGTTTCGGTAACTATTACCGTGTGCTCCGCCTGCGCCACCTTGCCATTGGCCCGCTCAGCTAAGACATAATAGGGCCAGAAGGCGCCGTTTCCTACCAACTCCCTAAGGGTCAGCTCTAGACGGAGCTTTGACATGCGCTTCGCCAGCCACCTTTCGGCAAAGGGAAGTCCGTTGTAATCCCGCTTTACATCCCTCAATAGCTCACGAGACATCCGCAACCGGGTGGGAACGTCACGCAGATATCTGAAGATGTAAAGGCTCTTTTTATCCTCAACAAATCCGGCACCGTCCGTGATAAAAGGCTCAATGGCCAGAACATCGCCCGCTTTTAGAACCACTCCAGTAGTTTCCTTGACATTAGGAATGGTAAGACCCGAATGGAGGTCCCACCGGGCCAAGCTGTGCCCGGTAAGGTTACGAATAGACTTAAATCCCGCCGCCGTTGCCGTCTCCTCGACAACCCTGCCGATTTCTCCAACATCAATCCCGGGTTTAACCACGGCGATCGCGGCTTCAAGCGCCTTCTCCACTACCTGAACCATTTCTGCTTTTTCTCCGGTAGCCACGGTGAAGGCGGTATCGGCGATGTAACCGTCGACGTGAGCTCCGATATCGACCTTAACCATGTCTCCCGGTTTAATCACCGTCTCATCGTCGGCAGGAGGGCTGTAGTGGGCTGCAATCTCGTTAACCGAAACGTTGCAGGGAAAGGCCGGCTTGGCCCCTCTCTCAACAATAAGCTTCTCGGCGTTCTCAGCTATCTCAAGCAGGCTGACCCCTGGCTTGACCAGCGGCCGCACCTGTTCGCGAACTTCAGCTAGCAACTTTCCCGCCTTTCGATACTTTTCCAGCTCCTCTGGATTCAACACAATACCACCAGACGAAAGTTGTTTAATGCGCGGTACCAATTAAAACTTGGGGTACATGGAGGATACCTTCCTGACTGAGGCCCAGCAGAGGGTTCTTGAACTCAGATTGAGAGGACTCACTCAAGCAGAGATAGCCCGCAGGCTTAACACCTCCCGGGCTAATGTCAGCATCCTCGAGCGCCGGGCTAAAGAGAACATCGCGCGGGCAGAAAGGACCTTAAAACTTTTTGAAAGATTGAAGGCTCCGGTAATCGTCACCGTGAATCAAGGCGATGACATCCTTCAGCTACCAAAAAGAATTTTTGAAGCCGCCGATGCCGCCAAGATTAGGGTGAGTTTTGGCACCGCCGAAATCATCGCTAGAGTAAAGCAAGAGGCTGGGGACAAAATCCACGGCCGCTCGGTAACTAAGGCTTTTGAAGTGGCCCTGGCCTCAAACGGCGAACTCATCATCTCATAAACCGGTCGAGCCCAACCTGCCTCTCCTTCTCAAACTTAAGATCTTCCTCGCGGTAGCCGAGAACCTCCATAATTCTCATCACGGCGGGTAAAATCTGATGCCCAACGTAGTAATCTGGGTCGTACTCCTTACCCTTAAAGTCCTCAACCGGAACCGCGCGATCGCTTATGCTCCCCGGACCCTTGACCTCGATGTAGGCTATCATCATCCCGGGCTCAATCTCATGACCCAGTTTCCTGAGACGCTTGGCTGCTACCACGTGCGGACCGATTGCCTTGTAGCTCTCAATGGGCATCTTCAGCTGAGTGTAGATGATCAAATCCTCGATGTTAACACGGCCTTCATAAACATCACGAGTGATTTTCCTGATAATCTCCGCCGCCTTCTTGGGCGAACCATCAAGCAGAATTGCTTTCAACACCTCCTCCTGTGTTCTCTTGGCTATCGCCGCCCAGTCCCTGCGGACGAACTCCAGACCCTTAACGACCATGCGGCCCTCATCATCAATCATGGCGTAGCGCTTCTTGGTAATGAAAATACCGCGGGGGTAAAAGCCCTCTAACTCCAGCTCCATGATCCCGGGCAAACTCTCGTTGGCCTTCTTGAGGAAGAGCATGGCCTCATCCCGCGTTTTGCCTTTTAACTTACAGTGCAGGCTGTCGGTATCTCCGTAGATTACCTCAAGGCCAAACTCACGCGCCATCTCAATCGTCCTCTGAATATAATACCTGCCGAAGCTGGTCACGCTTTCCGCGCACTGCTTGGAATACCACCTAGCCCGCGGATAGCCGAGCATGCCATAAAAGGAATTGGCAACTATCTTCATCGCCCACTGCCGAGCGTCAAGGACCCGATACTCCTTGGAATCTCGACCGATTTTTTTAAGTTCGGCCTTCAGTTTGGTTCTCTCTTCGATGATTCGTTGCAGAATGGTCGGAATGAAGCCCCTCCTCCGCTTGCAGAAGTAGTAATCAAGCCTTGGAACCTGCTCTCGCTCGCCCGGCCGGCAGTCCTTACAGTTCAGTGTGGAGGGATCAATATTGTGGGTTACAATTATCGAAGGGTACAAGGACCGAAAATCAAAAACCACCAGGTCCTCGTGAAGCCCTTTCACCGGTTCCATCACGTATGCTCCCGCAAACGTCTCTTCCACTCTTTCCTCAAACTCCTCCCCAACGGGCCGCGGCGGTACCAGCTCGCCGATTCGGTGTGCCTCGGCGATCAGCAACCACTCTACTAGCTGCCCGGGGGTCATTCTCTGGACATCGAAAAGCGTCTGCCCCACAACACGGGTCAGACCGAGGAAAAGCGGCAGCAGTTCCAAGCCGACCTCCAGCGCGGCGTCCGCATCTGACATGGAGTACTCCAGAAATCTCCGACCTGCATCACCTCCTTTCTCCCAAGCATTAACCATATCGGAGAACTCAAAGTCCGGCTTTTCCTTGCCGGAAAAGTGGCGGTAAACATCACCCAGTGAATAATGGATCAACTTGATCGAGCCGATGGTAGCCAGAAAATCAACCATGGCAAAAACATCAACATGAATGCGACCACGAATCTTGGAGGCGGTCGCGAATCTACGTTTGCGCACAACCAACTCGGAACCATCGCGGCCCAAATCCAGCTTCACCTTCAACTGCTTGGCCCGGCTGCGAATGTAGGGCAGATCAAAAAGGTCCGTATTATATCCCAGCAGAATGTCGACATCTCGCTCCTTCACCAAATCCACAAACCTCTTTATCACCTCACGCTCACTGCCGACCACCTCAACGTAATCTGGTTTGTTATCAAAATCTTTCCAAGTGATGACCTTTCTCAAGCCGCGGTTGTCGGCTAAGCTAATCATTATTATCGGGTCCTTGTCGGGCCTGACGCTGCCGGTGGGGTTGTAAACCTCAATGTCAAAACTCATTATATTCAGCTTGGGCTCCTCCACTTGCGCTGGCCGTGGTGGCTTTTCCATCTCTATCGTCTTAACGCCGTCCTTAACTTCAACCGTACCGGTTATCTCAATGCCCGCCATTGGAGTTAGTCCACGATCAATCAGATAACGTCTCGTCGTGGGCAAATCGAACTCATATATCTCTTTAACTCCTGGCAACTCTCGAATTTTGTGCCTTAGTTTGGCTGCATCCTTGGGCTGGTAAAAAGAAACCCTTATCGCTTCAACCTCGCAACCCAGAAAGGTCCGCTTGACTATCTCGACATATTTCGGCCGTACCCGTACACCATCTTCCTCCAGTTCAATTTTTTCAATCAGCTTGCTGGTTTTATCCGGATGATCTGAAACCACGTAAAAATATTCCTCAAACGTGGTGTCAACTGCCACCACTGTTTCTGTCCCGGTTTTTACAAATAGTCTTATGTTAGGTCTCTCCTCTTCCTCGGCAAAGTCAATATCCAGCAGCAATCCCCTCATCGACACCACTGAAATCTGAGAGGCCAGAGATAAAGACTTTTCAGAAAACCCGCCTTTCCAAAAAAGTTTAAATTATGGAATGAGCTGGTATTTTCAGTGATTCGAATGCCAGTTCCTAAATATGTTGGCTCCATGAAGGGAAAGGATTTTATTAACACGCAAGATTTCACGCAGGCGGAAATCAAAAAAATTCTCGACGCTGCGGACGATCTAAAGAAAAAATTCAGAAAAAGGACCCCTACGAACTATCTGCCCGGCAGGACTCTCTTTATGATTTTCTACAACCGATCGCTCCGCACGCGCAACTCATTCGAGGCAGGAATTTACCAGCTCGGAGGACACGCGCATTTCCTCAGCCCTCAGGACCTTTACACTCCCACATTGCCTGAGGACATGGTCCCCTACGCCACGGAGGCAATATCCGACGTGGCTAGGGTTCTGAGTCGGTACGGTGACACCATCGCCATCAGGATCTACGGCGACGCTGCCAAGTGGATTATCGGGCGCGGCCACCGAGTGATACAGGAGTTCGCCAAGTGGGCAGACATCCCTGTGTTGAACATGGAGGACGACATGTATCATCCCTTCCAAGCTCTGGCCGACATACAGGCGGCGAGAGCTGTAGAGCCGAAACTGGAGGGCAAGAAGTTCGTCGTGTCCTATGCCTACTCTGGAGGCTTAAAGCCGCTCGCCGTCCCCCAGAACGAGGTCCTAATCGCCACCCAAATGGGGATGGATGTAGTGCTGGCACATCCAAAGGGCTTCGAACTCGAGGACAGCGTCATCGAGGACTGCAAGAAAAACGTGGAAAAATATGGTGGTAGCTTCGAAATCTGCTATAATATGGAGGAGGCCTTTGAGGGGGCCGACTTCGTCTATCCCAAGGCTTGGTCGCCGAAGCAGTTTGTACCGCCCTATAATAATACTGTTGATAAGGAAGGAGCTTCGGCCTATCAAGCTAAGTTCAAGAACTGGATAACCACGATGGAACTGCTGGACAAGACTAACAAAGCATACTACATGCACTGTGGTCCGGCCGATCGAGGTCAGGAAGTCACCGACGAAGTCCTCGATACCTACAAGCGCTCGCTTTACTTTGAAGAGGCCGAAAACAGATTACATGTGCAAAAAGCAGTAATGGCAATGGTAATGCCTTGAGCTAAAATTCCGGCTAGAATTTTCCGCCGCCGATCAAAGGGAAAAAGGAGATGCCCTCCTTCGCTTTGGAGAGCTTCTCCTTGACCTTTTCAATATCAGAGGCGTCCACGTAGACCCCGTCAATGATGACGGACTGGCCCTCGAAAAATCTCTGTTTTATTAGCTCCAAAGCCTCTTCTATCGTCAGCTCCTGAACTAAGTGCCCTCCCTCAAAAACTTTGATCTTGCTCATATTTCTTATGCTTTTGAAATCTCAAGGGCAGCTGCCTTAATCGCCTTGATGATATTGATGTATCCCGTGCACCTGCAGAGGTGTCCCTTCAATGCCTTCTTTATATCCTCGTCGGTGGGGTTGGGGTTCTCGTCCAACAGGGCTTTAGCCATTATTATTATGCCAGGAATGCAGAACCCGCACTGGATAGCACCGTTCTTCACAAAGGCCTCTTGAATCGGGTGCAGCTTTCCGTCCGTCGCTAGACCCTCAATGGTGGTTATCTCAGCACCATCCACAGTCACGGCCAAGGTGAGGCAGGAAAGTCTCGGCTCGTTGTTGACCAAAACGGTGCAGGCTCCGCAGTCTCCAGTTCCACAACCGTATTTAGTTCCGCACAGCCCCAGCTTGTTTCTCAACACGTTGAGAAGCAGCTCATTCGGTCTCACGGACAGTTCGCATTCCTTTCCGTTAACTTTCACCTTAATCTTTCTCTCTTCCACAGCAATCACCTCGCTCTTGCCCAAGCCTCCTGAAGCACCTTCTGAAACAGGTATTCCGCTATTTCCCTGACGTACCAGTTCTCAGGGTCGATTTCTGCCACCGCCGCCGCGCAAGCTGCCTTAACTGTGTTCCCGTCCAAGCTCTTGCCCACGAGCAGGCTTTCGGCATTTCTCACCCTTGTGGGCTTCTCTATGTCCCCACCCATCGCTATTCTGCTGTAATTGCAAACGTTTCCTTGGCGGCCGATTACCATAGCGAACTTTATCTTTCTCTTTATCTCGCCAAAGGCGGCACCGTAACTGCTGTTCGGCAGCGGTATGTGTATCTCAGTGAGCAACTCATCCGGAGCCAGCGAGGTCCTCCTGTCACCGACGAAAACCTCTTCCAGCGGCACCACCCTAGAGCCCCGCTTGCTGACGAGCTTCACCTTCGCCTCAAGCGCTAGCAGCGGGGGCGCGGCGCTGGCGGTGGGGGCCGCGTTACAGACGTTCCCCCCAATTGTGCCCATTCTCCTGATTTCAAGCTGCACGCTCTCAAAAGCCTCTCGGATCATGAAACAGTCCTTGAGCTCAGGTGCCCGCATCATCTCAAAAAAGGTGACGTTGGCGCCGACGACCACCTCGGAACCGACCCTTTTTATCGAACGCAGCTCCGGTATTTTACCCGTGTAAATCAGGTACTTGGGGCCGACCTTTTCCAATTTCATGTCGACAAGCAGGTTGGTGCCGCCGGCGAGTATCTTGGCGTCCTTTCCGTATCTGGCGAGCAAGTCCACCGCTTCGGCAACTGTCTTTGGCTCAAAGTATTCGAATTCATTCACCAATATTCTCGTGTTCACCATTCTAATTCCCTCCCTTTTCCCTCAGGGCCTTTAGAACCTTTTCCGGCGTTATCGGCATCTCCCGGATCCAAACTCCGATTGCGTTGTAAATCGCGTTGGCAACCACCGCAGGAACGGGGTTTATTGCAGCCTCTCCAATCCCCTTAGCTCCAAAAGGTCCCGTGTCCTCGTAGGTGTGGGCGAAGAACACCTGAATGTCGTCCGGGTTGGGCATGTCCTCGGCCTTCAGTATGTTGTAACCTGATAAGAGGCCCTTATTGGTCAGCTCTCCGGTCTTCCGGTTGTACTTGGTATCCTCACAGAGCACATAGCTGAGGCCACGGTAGAAGCTTCCGTGAATCTGGGCCACCGCATAGATCGGATCGATGACCGTCCCGCAGTCAGCTCCTATAACCGCACGCACCGGTTTCACCTCTCCGGTCCGCTTGTTGACCTCGACCTCAACGAAGTAGACGGTGTAAGCTGGAGGACACTGGCCCTGTCTGAGGCTGTCAACGGCGGCTATCGTTCCCCAGTTCTTGTTTCTGGCGGTCGCAGCCACCTCTTTGACGGTTATCTCCTTTCCAGGGATTCCCTCGGCGTAGACTATTCCTTGCTTGATATTTTCATCGGGCCGAATCCTCAACGCGTGGGGGTAAACTTCCAGAATCCTCGACGCGAATTCCAGCAGTTTCTGTCTCACCTGTTCGGCGACCTTTTTCAAAGCTCCCCCGCCGGCATAGACTCCTCTGGTGGCATGCAGGCAAACGTCATAAACCGAGGTGCAGGTGTCCGTAGGCGCCAGCTCCACGCAATCCAAGGGCACGCCGAGCGTCTCGGCCACTATCTTTAAGCCGGCCTCAAGCGCGCCTCCGCCCATGTCCTGAAGCGAGGCAATGACGTCAACCGTCCCGTCCTCGTTTATCTTGATCATTGCACCGGAAAAGTCGACCGCCTCACCGGCCATCGGCCCACCGGCGCTTGAGGTGTGGAAACCGCGCGCCATGCCGATGCCTCTAACGATGTCTCCCTTCTTGTCCTCTGGCCTGCCTCGGTTTTTCCATCCGATCATTTCAGACCCTTTTTTGATCAGCTCCTCAACTCCACAACTTCTAATCACCGACCTAACCGTCGGACCCTGTCCCCAGAAGACATCGCCGAGACCAACGTAGTTCTTGAGCTCAACTTCGATGGGGTCCAAGCCCAGTTTCTCCGCCACCTCGTTCATCATCGTTTGTGCGATGAAGTTCACCTGGGGATTTCCAAAGCCTTGCATCGCGCAGGCCGGTGCCTTGTTGGTATAGACGGCCTTGCCGCTGAATTTCAGGTTCGGCATCTTATAGAGAGAGACGAGCCATCCAGCGGTGCAGCCCAAGAGAGGATAGGCCTGAATGTTGTGGGCTCCGATATCAACGATGACCTCCATCTCTCCGGCCACGAGCTTGCCGTCCTTTTTGGCCCCAAGTTTGTACTTTAGAATCATTGGGTATCGGCAGTGATCGTACATATCCTCTTCACGGGTGGTGCACATCTTAATCGGTTTCTTGGCCTTCAGGGCTAGGGCCACAGTAATGGGGAGCACCGAGTTCATCTGAATGCTAGAGCCGAAAGATCCGCCCAGCGATATCTTCTTGACGTTTACCTTGTTCAACGGTATTCCGAATATCTCGCCGATGAGTATCCGACAGTTGTGGATGGTTTGAGTTGTCGTCCAGATGGTCACGCCGCCGTTTGGCTCCGGAACAACGACGGCCGACTTAGTCTCCAGCTGGGCGTGATAAACCCTGCTGGTCTTGGCCGTTCCCTCGATGACGATGTCCGCCTCACGGAAACCCTTCTCAACGTCGCCTTCGGATATTTCCACTTTCGCGGCGATGTTGTTCTTTATCTCAACAACCTTGTCCTGGATGATTATCGAATCGTGCAAGCTCGGCTTTCCCGGTTTCATTGCTGCAATCGGATCAAACACAGGCTCCAGAACCTCATACTCCACTTCAATCGCTCTAAGCGCTTTTTCGGCCTTTTCCTCCGTCTCTGCAGCAACGGCCGCGATTGCCTCGCCCACGTGGAGGGGCTTATTGGTGAGCACTGTCCGGTCCTTAAAGGTTGCTGATGGAACGCTCACAATCCGTTCATTGTACTTCACCTTGGGAACGTCTTCGAAGGTGATACAGACCGCACCCATTCCCTCGGCCCTGCTGGTGTCAATCCTCTTCACCCTAGCATGCGGGTAGGGGCTTCTCAGAATTCTGCCATAAAGCATTCCTGGGACAACCACATCACAGGTGAATTTCTCCTGCCCCGTGGCCTTGGGAATCGCGTCCTTCCTGATAGACGGTTTGCCTACAGTATAGTATCGGGTTGCCAAATTTTCACCTTTTTAATTTTTCCTCCTAAATTTTACTTTTCTCCCGTTTCTTAACCATAACTTCCTCCTAAAAACTTTTTTGGTGACGTTCTTCGAGCCATGATTCCTCAAATTCAATCGTTCAGCACGGGGCGGAATCTAATTTAAAAATTATCGACTAGATGGCCCTGATCTCCTGCCTCATGAACTTCACATAGGAAAAGGCGAAGATGATAAACGTAACCGCGACCAGGGTCGTTATGTGCGACCAGACCAGCAGCAAGCTCTGGTCCAACGGCAGCGGGGTGGCGATCATCCCGTACAACTTCTCAATCGACACTGGGCCTAGGATTCTCACGGTGGGGCTGAGCAGCACGTAGGCGGCTTCAAGGAAGATGTAGTTCGGTGAAAAGTACAGCAGCGTTAGGCTGTTGAGCGGGGAGGCGATCATGTAGATGAAAAAGCTGAAGAAAAGCCAGACGGCAACCGAAGCCAGCGCCGAGGTCCCCTCCCTTCTGAAGATCACCGAAAACAGTAGTCCCAGGGAGACCCAGATGGAGAGGTAAACGACACTGACGAGGAGGAAGATCAGGATTCGGCCTATCTCCTCAAAGGTCGGCAGGGTACTCCAAGCCCGAATGGCAAAACCAATCTCAATGAAGATCACGCCGACTAGGGTGATGGCGATGGTAGCCACGCCCGCCAGAAACTTGGCGTTGATCACGGAATCCCGGTGCACGGGCTGGGAAAGGACATTGCCCAGCGTGCCACTGGAGATCTCCCGGTTAATCGTGTCGAAAGTGAAGATGAAGCCCAACAGCGGGGCGATGTAGATGACCACCCAGAGGAACGAGGGCAGCCCCTGCGCGCCGATGACGAAGAGCTGCAGAAACACGTTTTCACCCAAGGTCCTCTGCAGCCCCAAGTTCTGAACCGCTCCGTAGGTCATGAAAATACCCAGCGCGTAGATGATGAAAAACAGCAACCAGAACCTCTTGCTTCCTAGGTTATCGGAAAGCTCCTTGATGAAGATCTCGCGGGTCCCGACCATCATCTCTCCCCCAGATAACCCAGATAAATCTCCTCAAGAGACCTCTCCCGCGCCCGCAGACTGATGGGAACAGCCCTGTTGCTTAGAAAGACCTCCATGATGGCCTGCCTAATGTCCTTCTCCGACCTGACCGTGATAACCTTGCCAGACCGATCGACACCCTTTACGCCGTGCAGCGAGGACAGGTCGTGGACGAGCTTCGGAGGGATGTCGTCGGCCTCGATGTCGATCACCCAGTCCTCCTTAGTCATCGTCCTCAGCTCCTCGATGGTGCCAAGCGCAAACATTTTGCCTCTAAGCATTATACCGATGCGGTCACAGGTGTGCTGGACATCCGCGAGCATGTGGGAGAGCAGAAGCACGGTTGTCCCCCCCTCCTTGCTGATGCGCTTCATTAACTCAAGCAACTCATTTTTCCCCTCCGGGTCGAGCCCCTGGGTCGGCTCGTCGAAGATGGCCACCTTAGGTTTCTTGACCAGCACCCCCGCGATGCCCACCCTCTGCCTCATCCCACGAGACAGCTTCCCCACTTTGACATCAGCATAACCGGTGGCCCCAACGCTTGTCAAGGCTTCCTGGATGCGCTTGCGCGCTTCCTCCTCCGGTATCCGGTTCAGCTTGGTGATGTACCTTAGATTCTGTTCCGGAGTCAAATCCTCGTAGAGGCCCGTCCTCTCGGCCAGATAACCAGTGATGCTCTTGACCTTCAGCGGTTCCCTGAACGGGTCGTGAGCGAAGACCCGGCAGGTCCCGGCCGACGGCTCGGTGAGTCCCAGCAGCATCAGCACGGTTGTGGTCTTGCCGGCCCCGTTGGGTCCCAACAGCCCGAAGAGTTCACCTGCTCTAATCGACAGGTTCAACCGGTCAACCGCGACAAAGTCATTGTACCTCTTGGTCAGGTCGTGGGTCTCTATGGCCAAGGTCTGGTCCATATGACTACCTTCTGCCCAAGCGCCAGAATATGAAGACCAACCCCAACACGACGATGATGATTATGACCAAACCCACGATTCCCCAGACTATCGAGCCCAAAACGGTGACCCTGAGTTCAATGGTTTTGGAGACCGAGTTGCTGCCGCTGGTGGATGCGGTAATCCGGAGGCTGTAGTCACCAGGTATCGCGTCAGCGGGAGGCTTTATGCTCACCACCACCTGAGCCGAGGAGCCGGGAAGAATAGACGAAATCTGATCGGGATCGAACTTTATCTCCCAGCCGCTGGGGCCGCTGGACCTAAAGCCCATCTTCTCCAGCGTCCCCGAGCCCGTGTTGCTGACCACTAGGGTAACGGTGCTAACCTCCCCCTGCGGAGCGCTCAGATTCAAGAGACCATCAGAGGTGGACAGGTCCATGGTGTAAGTTCCGGTAATTATCGCCTTTAGATCCAAGGACTGACTGTAGGCGCCCGACGTTGCCAAAACCGTGATTGGATACTCACCCGCATCGGCGGTCGACGCCGGAGTAACGGTTATCCTCAAGGTCTGTCTCGCCCCGGCTTTCATGTGAATCGTGCGTATAAGCGTCGACTCATACCCAGGAGAAAAGGTAACGGTCCAGTTGGCCGGTGCAATGTAGGAGAGGTCGATGTCCCGCTCCTCCCCGGTTTCATTCACCAGATCAACCGAGAACTGAAAGCTCTTCCCCGCCGGCCCCTCGATAGATGGGCTGGTGGTGCTGAGGGTAAGGCCCAGCGGTGAAACCTCGGCTACATCAACTACGATGCTCAGCGAATCGATTATGTTGCCCGAACTATCCAACGCATTAATCACCACTGTGTAGGAACCAAGGCTCACCCCTGTGGGCTGGGTTATCGTAAGAGAGATGGGTTGATTTTCAAAAGGCGCTAATGTAACCATCTTGACCAAGTAACCGCCACTCTTCAAGTTCGCCTGCCAACCCTCCGGAGCCGCGACCTGCAGGCTGAGCGTCTGATAATCAGCGCTGAGATTGTTTACGTTCACCGTCAGTTGGATGTTCTGGCCAGGATTGACCTCGATCCTAGGGAAAGATGTTGTGATCTTAACCCCTTCTGAGGTAGCAACGGATGTTGAGCTTAAAGCTAGGATAAGAATTAGCGCCGATACCAAAATCACCGGCACTCTAAAGGATATTTTCAGACCCACCACCTTTTCATTACTTGGTATAAACATTATATTTAAGTTTTTATCTGGAAGATTCAGGCTACGCAGGTTTTATAATAAAAACATTGTCAACTTTTGGACAAACTAGGCCACAAATCTACTTTTTCGCGTATTTTTCCCAGCCGTTTTTCGCGATTTCGACTCCGGCCACTATCATGGCGATGCCCACGACGGTCAAAACAATGCCGTATACTGCCTTGCTCCAGTTGGAGGAAAGCTGCGTCCCGCTAGCGACCAGAAGGCATATCCCAACGATGAGCATGCCTAGGTTGACCCAGGCTCGCTGACACACGCGGCTGGCGCCCGCGAAAACCAAGAGTCCGCCGGCCGCTATCAGCCCCACACCAACTATCAGCGCAATCTCGGTCTGCACCGCATTCATGCCGTGGTTGATCAATATGGCGCCAATGGCAACCAAGGACAGGCCGATGACGATGGTCACGAAGTTCTTCGAGGGCGCGGAAGCCGGAGGAGGCGGTGGCAGTGTTCCAGCTTCTTGCGGCATAAAATCCAAACCCAAGCTAAAATTACCAACACCTGCTAAATACGTTTATCTTTTTAGCAAATTCAAACAAGACTTATAAAGAGTAAAGCCAAAAGTTGATCATCAGATGCTGGTGAAAGGATAAACTTAAAGATGGTTTTAACGCTCGCGATTGTGGGCATCGTTGTTGTTGTAGGTATTGACCATTTTTGATGTCGGGCTGTGTTCCAACTCGCCGACTCAAACCCCTTTCCAACCGACTCAGTCCACTCCCTCATCGACCACACCGCCAACAACCCAAAAACAAAAGTAATCGGTTATATTGAGGACAGCGCCGGTAATACCCCATCTGAAGTCACTACTCGGTTGGGCGGGCTGTCCGGGCTACTAGCAACCACGGATTCGAAGGGGTATTATTAATTTGAGGTTGCTAGTGAAGATAGAGACTTTGAGATGATACGTTTGAGGGAGAAACCTGCCGAGCAAATAATCGCTGGCTGGTACGAACGTTTTGCCGAAGAAGGCAAGTGAACGGTTGCTTGGCATAGTGGTAAGGCTGGCCGAGTTGAACGGGAAAACGATGGAAAAATAAAACTTTTTAACCTAAATCAGCCGTACATCCGCAAATCTGGCTAATGATTTCCGGCAGATTTTTTGTCAAATGAAATTTAAGACAGTTGACAACGCCCGTTGGCTGTAATAATCTTTTTTTACTTTCATCAGCTACTAGGTTGTTGGGACTACGGAGCTCATACCGATCACCTTGGCGTTGGCGGCTGCCTTCTTCTGGGCGATGGGACAGGTTCTGGGCAAGCTGGTCATGAAGGAGTTAGACCCGATAACCTTCAGCGCCATCCGTTTTTCCTCGGTGGCGTTGGCACTGCTTCCTGTCTTTTTACTGCTAAGGCCAAAAACCGCTGGCACTTGGCCGACGCTCCTCGCCGTAACTGCTGGACTGTTTGGGCTTGCGGTTGCTCTCCTGATACTATTTTACTGTATGAAGCGCGCTCCGGCGCACAAGGTCATCACCATCGGCAACGCCTCCCCGGTCTGGACCGCTCTGTTCGCCATTTTCCTAATTGGTGAAGAAATCAACCCGCTGCTGCCGCTTTCCCTAGCACTTGTCGTCGGCGGGTCTCTCCTTTTCATGCCGAGGGAAAAGGAGACCGACCAGTGGCGCTTCGCGGTGCCGCTATCAATGGTATCGGCGATTCTCTGGGGTCTGGACCTCGTGCTGAGAAAAATGGCAATCAACTTGGAGATAAATGTCCTCGCGTTTATCTGGATCTCGGTGGTTGCAGCGGCGGCGCTACTCAACTTAATTTCCCTGCTCAAGAGATCATGGAAAGGCCAGAAACTAAGTAAAAACATCCTAGCGCTCACCCTTGCTTCAACTTTTTTCAGCCATTTGGCCACCTTTCTTTTCATGTTCGCCTTAGAGGTGGAGAAGGTGAGTTCTCTGTCGCCTTTTTCCTCCGCCGTCATTCCTTTTGGTTTCCTTCTCAGCATCCTCATCATTGGGGAGAAACCGTATCTCAGGGCCGCCGTGGGGATGATAGTTGTCTTGCTCGGGGTGATTCTGGCCGCCGTCTGAACTGACAATCAGGCGCTTTAAATCTGGCTGAGTAATGTAAAAGTGGTTCAGATGCAGAAACGCTTGATGAGTGGAAAGGAATATCACATCGGCGTCGGACCAGGAGAGGTGGCTCGGTACGTTCTGCTCCCTGGCGACCCAGCAAGGGCGGAGTTGATTGCAAAGCATTTTGATGAGACCAAAGAAATTGCCTACAACCGGGAATTCCGCACCTTCACCGGCAAAGTCGACGAAACACCCACCAGCGTGACATCGACGGGAATCGGTGGCCCCTCGGCTGCCATCGCCGTCGAAGAACTGGCTAAATGCGGAGCGGACACATTCATCAGGGTCGGTACAGCTGGAGCTCTAGGCAAAAATGTGAAGGTGGGAGATATCGTCATCGCCCAAGCCGCCGTCAGGGAGGAGGGGACTTCTCAGCAGTATGTACCTCTCAGCTATCCTGCAGTGGCGGACCTTGAGGTCACCAACGCTCTGGTTGCCTCGGCGAAGGAACTGGGGGTAAGATATCGCCTAGGGGTGGTGGTCTCCAAGGACGCATTTTATGCAGAGGAGCCCGGTCGTGTCCCTCTGTCCAAACAAGCGGAGGAGCTCTGGGGGCTCTGGCGACGCGCGAGGGTGATAGCGACCGAGATGGAATGTGCAACTATTTTCACCGTAGCCGGAGTAAACGGGTGGCGCAGCGGCGGCGTGCTGGCGATAATCGGTCCAGTGGGAAAAGTTGTCCGCCCCCTGCCTGCGGTCGAGAATGCGATAAAAGTTGCCATTGGCGCCGTGAAAATCTTGGCAAGACAAAACGAAAAGAAACCATGAGGCCTAAATTCTCTTGACCTGCTTCTCAAAAATTTCTTGAACTCTTTGAATGGTGTCGGCTTCCATGGGCGACTTGTCAGGGCGCAGCCTAATTATCCTAGCAAACCGAAGCGCCATGCCGCAGGGATACTTGGAGCTGCGCTGTATCTCATTGTAGGCGATCTCAACTACTATCCTCGGCAGAACCCAGACCCTCCTCCCTTCCAGCCTGACCACAAGATTCTGCAATTCCCGGGTCATTTCCTTGATCTCATCGTCGCTCAGACCTTTGAAGGTCTTTCCAACGATCTCAAAATTTCCAGTGTTCTCATCACGCGCTGCCAAGTAGTAATCGGAGAGCCACTGATGTCTTCTCCCGTAACCAAACTCAGCGCCAACTACCACAAGATCAAGGGGTTCAAGAATGGGTTTTATCTTGAGCCAGAGCTTTCCCCTAACGCCGGGGACATACTGACTGCCCGGTTTCTTTGCCATCAGCCCCTCATGCCCTGCCCTCAAGGCCCGCACCAAGAAATCCTTACCCAGATCTGCTCTGGAAGTTCTCAGCTGCTCGGTCAGTTCGATGTTGCCGGCTATCTCTCTCAACCTCCTCCGGCGCTCCTCGCAGGGCTGGTCCACGAAGCTTAGTCCGTCGAGGTAGAGCAAGTCAAAAAGATACAGCCTGACCGGAATCTCTCTAGACATCTTCTCCACTTCCCTTTCTCGCCTGAAGCGTTGCAACAGCGATTGGAACGGTAGTGGATAGCCATCTTTGGCCACCGCGATGACCTCTCCTTCCACAATTGCCTCGGTGGCTTGAAGCTCCCGATGGACCAGATTTTTTATCTCCGGAAGGCTGCCGGTTACATCGCTCACGCGGCGGCTGAATATTCTGACCTCATTTTCCCGCTTGTGCACTTGGACCCTGGCACCATCGAGCTTGTACTCAAGGATTGTGGTTCCTCCGTGTATCTCAATCGCTTCATCGATATCTCGGGCGACTTGGGCAAGCATAGGGCTGATGGGTCTCATCGGGGTTGGGCCAACTATTTTCAGACCATCCTCACCGGACTTGGCTGCAATTCCGGCGACGATCGCAATATCGCCCACAAACATCACTGCCCTCCGCACCAAGCCGACGGGGACCCGGAAGGCCCGAGCCACGGCCAGCTCCATCAGTCCCTCCTTAAAACCGGTGCGCATCTCACCCGTGACAATCTTGACGAGGTACTTGGCCTCAAGCGGGTTGCATCGATTCAAGAGCCCCTCGAGCAACCGCTCCTTCTTCTTCCTCGCTCCGGGACCACTAAAGCTAGCAACCTTTTTCAACACTTCATTCACTTCCGCGATATGCAGAGGTTTCAGCGCAAAGATCTGCTGGCGCTTAGTTCGCGACTCAAAGAGAATTTCCGTCGCGGCACCGATGTCACCGGTCCGGCTGAAAGCAGCGGCTAACTCGCTGCCGCCAGCACCTGTTATCCGAAGGATGATATCGACGAGAGTTGCCCAGCTCACATCCAATCGCAACTGGCTCGTGTTCGGGAAGGGGCGGCCCAAGAGCATACAGGAGGCCGTCTCCAGCTCCGCGAGACTCAAACTTTTCAAGAAATCAGTGACCAGTGTGATCATCTCGCTGCGCTTGGCGGCGGCGCTAATTTTCTCACAGACCTCAGCCAGCGCTAGGAACAACATCGAACTAAATTTTGGAGACTGGAAAAAATATATCAACCTGATTCAACCGCATTAAAACCCAACAATCCACATTTTGAAAAAAAATAATAATGTAGCTAACTCGAAAGATCTTTAGATCCCGCTGGCTCACTGATTTTGGGATGGGGTTGAACTTAGAACTAAGATCTGATCTGGTCAAGGGTTACAAAAGCCCCTCACAACGCGCTAAAATACTAACTGAAAGTTGGGCGGGTGAAAACCTGTATTGTCTCGCCTGTCCTTCGGAAAATTTACAACCCACACCGGCGGGAAAAAGAGTAATCGATTTTGTTTGTCCCCGTTGTGAAGAATCTACCAGCTGAAGAGCCAGAGCCATCCTTTTGGCCAACGGGTAATGAATTCGGCGTATGACCCCAAAATTAAGGCAATCTACGCGGGGACCATCCCGAACTTATTTCTGCACTATAATCCCAATGCCTTGGTCATTTCCAACCTCTTCGCTGTACCCAAACACTTCATTTCTGAATCAATAATCGAAAAGAGAAAACCCCTTAGCGCTAGGGCAAGAAGACACGGCTGGGTCGGCTCCAACATTTTGTTGGACAACCTGCCTCCAGACGCCAGAATTTTTATAATCGAAAACGGAGTTGAAATACCTAAAATCATCGTGAGAGAAAACTGGAAAAGATTCATCTTTCTGAAGGACCGTCCAGTCCGCTCCCGCGGCTGGCTGTCAGACGTGCTCGCCGGAATAAGAAACCTTAATCGTGAGATTTTCACCTTGGCTGACATCTACGCGTTCGAGGAAAAGCTAGCCAGGCTTCATCCCGCCAACAAAAACGTCCGGCCAAAAATCCGTCAACAGTTGCAGATTCTGCGAGATCAAGGCATAATTGAGTTCCTGGGGAAGGGAATTTACCGGGTCAGGGATTTTCCTCCCGATAGGCCTTCAGGAAGTTAACCCGTCAAGAATACTATTGCCCTGCAAAAATCTGCCGAACTTTAAGCGTGCAGAGCCTCATTTCGCCCTAGCAGAATAAGAAAATAACTAAACAACCTAATTGGCCAAAATTTCCGGAGAATTTTACCGAAGGACTATCAAGGAATAAAGCACTTTATGCACGAATAAAAATTAAAAATTTCGGAGTAAAATTCAATCATTCTTCGTCCATATCATCTTCTGCCTGCCAGCTCTCCTCACAGTCGGGTCAGACGCCCAGCGCCAACATCGACGGCCCCTCAACAGCGCAGTCCTCACAATACCTCCTACCACATTCGCTGCAGTAACACATCTTCTCCTCGGGAAAGTTCCGGCCGCAGACGGAGCATGTCGGCACTTCAGTAAATTATGGATCAAAATCCGTTTAAAGGGCAAGCTGCCCTCAAACAAGGAAACTTCTCAATTTTAACCCGGGCTTGTCCTTATTTTTAAGCACTACCGCCAAAATGTTCTATGATCTTAATGAGAACGGAAATCAGCGTCACCGAACTCCAGTCTGTGCTCGACTGCCCCCTCTGCTTCTGGCTGGCCGAGCGCATCGGTCCGGCACCGGCAATTGTCGCCGGCATAACCAGCCAGATGGACTCGGTGATCAAGGGTTTCATGAAGCAGTTCATCGGAAAATCCAATCTGCCCAACTGGTTTCCGGTCAAGGGCAAATTCTTGGATATCAACAAAACGCTAACGGCGACTGACCCCGCTAGCGGCATCACCTTGAGAGGAAAATTGGACGCCCTGGTGCAGAGTCCGGATAAAGGTTATCACATTATCGACTACAAGACCGGCCGACCCCCGCGAGAGATACCGCGCTACTATCAGATGCAGCTCGACGGCTACGCCTATCTGCTCGAGCACAACGGCTACGGGCCGGTGATGGGTGGTTTCCTTCTCTATTTCACGCCCGAGCCGGGAAATATCTCGGAGAGCTGCTTCCCTTTTAAAATCACGGCGGTCCCGGCGAAAACCGATTCCAGCCGGGTGCTGCCGGTACTGGCCAAGGCAAGGAAAATTTTGGAACTGGAAAGGCCACCTCCACGGAGCGAGGACTGCGAGATGTGTCTCTGGCTGGAACAGGTGGGCAGGGTTCTTTCTGAGTGAGACGATGAAACTAAAGATAAAATCATCGGATCTCAAAAAAATCGAGGCCCATGCGCGGGAGGCCTATCCTTACGAGTGCGTCGGCCTGTTAGTCGGGACTTCGGCAAAGGGGGTGTTTGATGTCAGGGAGGTGGTCAAGGCCAAGAACACGCTCGACTCTCCAGTAGCCTTCGAGGCGGACCCGCAGTTTGTCTATGAAGTCTATAGGGGCGCAGAAAAACGCGGGCTGCAGCTCATCGGCGTTTATCACTCCCATCCCAACCTCCATGCCTACGTCAGCGCCCGGGACGCTGCGTTCATGAAGTTCTGGGGCCACCTAGTGTGGGTAATCATAGGAATGAGCAAGGATGCGATCTCGGAGATAAAGGCGTTTACGATGCAGGAAGGTAAGGTTTGCGACGTTGAGCTAGAGGTTATCGAGACTGGACCTTCCTGACCAGAATCCTCCAGCCTCCTTCAATCTTCTCCACAGCGAGAATCCTGTGCCCGTCCGACTCCAAACTGCGGGGAACATTCTCCACCGCAGGATCATGATCCAAAAATATCTCCAGCACCTGCCCACCATTCAGCTCCTCGAGGGCCAGCTTAGACTTAACGAAGGTGTAGGGGCAGACCTCACCCCGGATGTCGATGGTGCGATCAACCTTCACCTTGGACATCTGATCTCACCCTGCAGGCGGTTCCGTAGTCGACCTGAGATAGGTCTCTGATGAGCGGTCTGTCCCCGCAGGACGGGCATTTTGGATTTCTCTTCAGCTCAAATTGGTCGAACCTCAGGCTAAGCGCGTCGAAGTAGAGAACCCGGCCGATGAGGAGACTACCCACGCCGAGTAGGAATTTGATGGCCTCGGTCGCCTGAATAGTTCCCATGACGCCCGGCACCGTCCCCAGCACTCCGGCCTCCTGACAGGTGGGCACCGCTCCGGGAGGAGGCGCTTCCTTGACGAGGCAACGGTAGCAAGGACCCTTCCGCGGCAGAACGGTCATCGTCATCCCGATGAACCTGAGGACGCCGGCGTGCGAGAACGGCACACCCTTGAGCACGCAGGCATCGTTGACGAGGAACTTGGTCGGAAAATTATCGCTGCCGTCGACCACAAAGTCCCAGCCGCCTATGATGTCGAGGGCGTTTTCCGGAGTAAGGCGCTGTTCAAAGGTGACAACCTCCACCTCAGGGTTCAGCGCGAGAATGGCATTTTTCGCCGAGGCTGCTTTGGGCTTGCCGATGAAACCCTTTGAATGGATGATCTGTCGCTGCAGGTTGCTGAGGTCAACCTTGTCGGAATCGACTATTCCAATCCTGCCCACACCAGCCGCGGCCAAGTACAGGGCAGCTGGGGACCCCAGACCACCGGCGCCGATGATAAGCACCTTGGAATGCATCAGCTTCTTCTGACCCTTTCCGCCAACCTCCTTAAGGATCAGCTGACGGCTGTAGCGCACGAGCTGGTCCTGCGTCAATCCAAAGAAAATTCTTCCACCGGGCTGTTTCGAATCACGGTTGGTCTTCTCCACACAAGACACCAATTACCCATCACGACGGGTATATTTAACCTTCAAGACCAGTTCTCAACTGGCCTTCAGTTTCTGTTCCTCGGCTATCTCTAGAAAGGCCTGAGCAACTCTCTCCACCTTTTCCCGCGGAAGCCCGTAGGTGTTGAACTTGAAGTGCCTGGTCAGACCGGGCTGGATGCCGACGATGCCACGGCGTCTGAGCTCCTCATAGAGGAAGTAGCCCTTCCGCTTGTGGGTCTGTGAAACCCGGTAAAATCCATCCGACTCCATATGCGTCAGCGTGTGCTCCTTCGGCCTGACACCAATCTGGCGGGTGCCCTCGATCCTCTCCAGCTGTTCGACCAAGTATCTGGTGTTCTCCACCTCTTGGGGCCACCTCTCCACGCGCTCGACCACGTGGGGGAACGAGGCGATCAGGGTCATCAGTGGAGCACCCATCACCGTGCAGCCAAGCAGCGCGTACTCCTTGAAGCTGAACTTCCGCTGGCTCCAATCACCAACTATTCTGGAGCGGGCGAACAGTTTCTCGCCCATCTCCTCTGTCGCGGCTAGAATTCCCGTCGGGGCGCTGGCCGCCCAAGACTTGTGTCCGCTGGAGGTGATGATGTCGGCGCCTAACTTTTTCCCGTCGACATTCATCACTCCGGCGCTGTAGGCGGCATTCAGGATGAAGGGGACGCCATATTCCTTGCAAATTTTTCCGACCACCGCGGCATCATTGAGGTTGCCGTAAAGGTAATCCACATGCGTGAGCAAAACTGCCGCCGGCAACTTCCCTGTCTCCCTCCTGACCTCCTCAATCTTGTCCGCATATGCGTCTAGCTTAAGCCTAAATTCAGGATAACCACCGTGAGGTACCTCCTTTATCCGGAGCCGCGCCAGCTCGGCGGCGGTGTAGGTGGAATAGTGGGCGAGGCTGTCCAAGATCACATAGTCTCCAGGATTGCCGAGCATGGTGAAGGCGATGAACTGCGCCTCGCGGCACCGGGTCACGACACGGGCCACGTCCATTCCCAAAAATTCGGCGAGATCCTGCATGAACTGGGCAATCGGCGGCCGCTGAATCATGTCGAGCCTCGCCGTCTTGGGCGGGCACCAGTCGCAGGTGGAATAACCGTCGGCAAATTCAATGATGGCTCTTCTGGCCTCCGGAGACAGCACGCCGCCGCGCTGAATCGGATGCAAATTGATGAATTTATCCTCGCTGAAATCGCGCTTCAGCTCCCGGTAAATTTCAAGCCGGTCCTTTGGTATCTTGGGCATAATTTATTTTCACCATCCCTCTGATCTACCTGCTCTTCTTTATCATATCAACTCAGCAAATATTAACGTTCACCCATCAGCATTGTTCCTGCTCAGCCAACTTCGTGGAGCCAGGGGCAGGAATTGAACCTGCTTAGGTGGGTCTGCAGCCCACTGCCTAGCCAATCGGCCACCCTGGCCCGCCGGTTCAAGCCAAGCTTTTCCAATTTTCTGTACCGCCCATCGTCCAGCGGTTTTTGATTTTCCATGGAAGCCGTTTCGCTGGTAAACCTTTACCGCTGGTTTTTAAATTATTATAACATCGTTATATTTATAGATTTTGATATCAAAACCGGTGTTGTATAAATGCTCGCCCAACAAAATCAGTGAGGTGATTAAAGTTGAGGAATTATGCCTCGCTGTCCCGGAATTTTAAAGAGGCGTTTCAGATCAATACCAGCCCCGTTGCCATACACATCTCGGAAAGGCCGATCGCAGGCAACAGGCCCTCCGTCCCTTCTCTTTTCTGTGAACTGGTGAGAAAAACCGCCTACACCGGTGAAATCCATGTCATTGGCGCGGACGACCTCAGCAACTTTAGCACACGGGTAATCCTCGGTTACAGGGAGCCTCAATATGTGGATCTTTATCCCCGCGTCAAACCAGCAAAGACGAAGTCCATCGTGGTCGCGCCGCTGGAGAAAATCGAAATCGAACCCGACGTCGTTGTTGTCATAACCGATCCTGCCCATGCCATGCTGGTGGTGCAGGCGCTCACTAAAAGCCTGAAGAAGCCTCTTGAGGCGAGCATGACCTGCCACGGCGGGGCAATTGCTGGAGAGGCCGTGGCCATACCGTTTATGGAGCACAGGCCCAATCTGACGCTCCTCTGCGGTGGCGCTAGGGAACTGGCCGGTTATTCGCCAAACGAGCTGGCGCTAGGTTTGCCCTTTGCCGACTTTTTAAAGCTGGTAGATAGTTTGGCTATACCGGTTTAATCAAGAAGGGTTAGGCCAATGCAGGCTAACTTTTTTCTCACCATCATTTGGTAACTCTTTCTAAATTCAGCTAAACCATCCGAACTTCATCCAACAATCTGTTCAACGTCGCTTCTATAAACCCGGTATTTTTGCAGGGTGGTTAGGAGCTCGCGCGATTCGCCAATGCTTATGAGTTCGGGCAATTTTCCCCAAGCTCCAACATGCTTATCCCTAATTATCAAGCATCCCCTAATTTCCGGTATATTCTTGGCCCTTTCCAAACCCGATTTAATGGATTGCTCAACATCGTCACCGCAGACCGCATTGCCTATCGAGGTCGCGGCGGCGTCGGCCAAGGCGGCGTCATCGGCGACGGCGACGGCCACGTCGGCCCAACCGAAGCTCAGCGAATGCCCCACGGTGCCGGAACTGGCGCATATCCCTATAGGCAGCTCCTCTTTTTTGACCAGAAAACCCAGCTTTCCCGACCCGGCCGCTGCACCTGCAAAAATCCCGACGCGAAATTCCTTGTCGCCAAAGATCGAGATATCACCGCCGTTGTCGACCAGCACATTTTTAGCGCCGGCGGCCAGAGCTGCCTCGGCCGCGACCTGCGAAATCGCCCCAGCAACGGCTGCAAAAGGCCCAACACTAGCCAACTCGCTAGCCAGCAACATCAGCTCGATGACTCGTGGATGGTTTCCTTCCAGTTTCACGGGTTCAAGAGACCAGCGGAACTCAGGACATGTCAGAATCAAACGCTCGATTTCTATGCGGGCCCTGAGCGCGGCGGAAATGGCGGCATCTATTGCCTGATCGAAGTCACACTTTATCCGTAGGTGGGTCTCCTTGAAGGACCACGTCCGTTCAAACGTGAGGACCACCTAGAACTTCGACAGCTCCAGCGCCCTTACCGGGCAGGCCGGTACGCAGAGTTCGCAGTAAACGCATTTGTCCTCATCAAGCAGGACGGTGTTGTCCTTGTCTTGGTAGAGCGCTCCGCTTGGACAGAGGGACAAGCAGGCCCCACAGTCGATGCAGGATTCACGGTCGAGGCGAATCGCGCGTTTGATCTCCTTTACTTCCAAACCCTTCTTTCTGAAGAGTTCAACGGCCCGTTCCACGTCCGGATCCGGAGCCTCGACGGAAATGAGGATTTCTCCGCCCTTTGCCCCGAACTCGGCGTAAAGGATGTTAAGGGCCAAACCTGTTTCCCTGATTACCTCAGACAAAATCGGCTCCTTGACTTTTTCCACCGAATAGTTCAACAAAATTTTTCGCGCCATTCTATCGCCTCAGCAACTTGGATAAATCATCGCTGGTGATTATCCCTTTAAGCTCACCCTTTGATCCGACAACCGGGACTCCTGAGATGCCGTACTTCTCCAGTTTTCTGGCCACTAGCTCTACGGGTTCGTCTTCCCTAGCTGTGATGACCTTCGTCGTCATGATCTCGGAAAGTTTCTTTTTCTTTGTAGCCACGGCCACGGCAATGTCCCAGGATGTCACTATTCCCACGAGCTTCCCTTCATCGTCAACTATGGGTAGATGATCAAACCCTCTTTCAGCAATTAACTTGGCTGCGCTGACAATTGTGTCGCTGGGTTTGGCCGTCACCACGGTTTTCACCATTAGATCCTTGGCGAAGGAGACCACAGCCAACTGTTTCATCGGCTTAAATATCCTGTCGGTGGACAATCTCTCAACCGGCTCCGAGAGGAAAAATCTCTTCTCGACAATCCACTTTTTCAAAACGTTGGCAATTTCCCTCGCGCGCTTGAGGCTGCTCAGCGGGCTAACCGGAACATCTCGATCCCCAATCCTTACCTTACCCGATTTCAGTTCGGCATAGGTAACTTCCCTGACCACGGGGCGGTCTCGCCTAGGGACGCCGTAATCGACGATATTGGTCTTAATCTCGTCGTCACCAGTTCCTGCGGTTTTAGCCACGCGTTCATTTATTATCGGAATCGGAATGCCAAGCCCCACGTAGAGGGAGGTCCCATATCTGTTGATACTTGCGCCGCGCAGGTAGCGCGCGTTCATCTCCCTAAGGTTACCAACCGTCATGATCGTGCCTAGAGCCTTGGTGGGGTTGTGCTGGGTGCCTTCCCAGAAAATGTACCCCTGGGCACCGCAAAGAAAGATACGCGTGCCGATTCCGATGGTCTCATAATTGGGATCTTTATTCAGCGGGCTTAGCTCCCCCGCCCCGGAATAGGTAACATTACCGTATCTCGGGAGAAGCGTGCCCATATAGGTGTAAATGGTCTCACTTCTGGAGTTGGTGGCAGCTGTGTACTTCTGATAAGCGTTTCTGGGGTTACAGAGCACCGCCTGATTCAAATCCTCTATGGTAACTTGGGTCTCGATTTGGGTCCGCGGGTAGCAGTCGGTGCCGTAAGCGGTGGCCCTAACCTCGACCTCTTTTCCTCGGACTAAATCCTCAATGACATGACCACCGCCGTAGTCCATGCCTTTGGTCTCACTCAGCTGCGTGGCCCCGATGTAGGCATCAACGGCAGCGACGCCCGTGTAGGCCTCAACATCGTTTATCCAGACGCGCTGCATTTTTATCGGCGGGTCGGAGTGGCCGAAGTTCAACCAAGCGCCTGAACTGCACATGGCCCCGAAGGTACCTGTAGTGACAACATCGACCTCCTTGGCGGCATCGATGGGTCCCTTTTCCCTAACGATCTCAACCATCTCCTCGGCGGTCACTACAACGGCACCACCACGCTTGATTTTTTCGTTTATTTCCGCCACCGATTTTCTGACCACCGTTTTCTCCAGATTCATCACCTTAAATTGAAAGAAATTAATAATTACTGGTATTTATATCTTTCTGTTAGATAATTACTACTAGGAATAATAGAGCAGCGGCCGAGCAGAGGGCATGAGTTCTTGCTCTTTTACCGCTCACTTTGAGTCAGGTGAATAATCTGCACGGGACATGATTCCTCAGCGCTTCTAGCACAACCCTCCAAATCAGGGGGGATTATTCCTTCACTGAGGTGGTTTCCCACTCGATACTGCTTAACTATCTGGCTGTGACCGTCTTCTTGGTTTTGCTCGAACACATCCGGACAAGAGATCCAACATGCACCACAACCAATGCAGCTATCCCGATCCACGCGAACCGCTAATGCTGACATCAACCGTCACCATTCAATTCTTCTATCCCAATAATTTTACCCTTTCCTGCCGCCAATTCCACCGGAGAAAGCTCATCTCGAAACAAGCCATCAAATTTTAGTTTAAATCACCAGAACTTGAAACGCACGGCTAAAAATCAACGGCTCGGGTTGCACGCCAATTGACCTACAGTTGGAGGCATCCGTCTGAACTCCGATGTTGCAAAGTGTTAATATAGCTGAAATGAAATTTGATATTGGGGTATAACATGGTGGAGAAAAAAACTGTGGTTAAAATCTATACCACTCCGACCTGTCCCTACTGTACTATGGCCAAAAATTTCCTGCGAGAACACGGCGTTGAATTTATCGAGAAAAACGTCGCTAGCGACAGAGCCGCTGCGGTGGAAATGGTGGAGAAATCAGGTCAAATGGGTGTACCGGTGCTGGATATCAACGGAGAAATAATCGTCGGGTTCAACCGAGAGGCGATTAGAAGGATGCTTAAACTCTAACCTTTTAAAATCAATTGATGCTCCACAGGCCGATGTCATTTAATGGATATAAGATTGGTAGCACAAACTTATCTTTTCCATCGCGTAGCGTAACGTTCAATGGCACCGAAAATAACTAAATCGAAAACAACGTAGATGGCTATCAAAAGTATTGCATAGCTGTATACATAAACAAACATTCCCATACCGTAGTAATAAAGGAGCTGTAGGCCCGCACCAACTGTTGTACCTATCAATTCCGCGATTATGATCAACTTCACGCCTACTCCGAAAGCCGATCTTGCCGAACCGATGATGTAGGGAAACAGGTAGGGCAAAAAGACCCGCCTGATTTTCTTCCATCTGCTGAATCCAAAAACATCGGCCATTTCATCGTAGCGCACGTCCCTGCTTTTGATACCCTCGGTAATGCTAAAAGCCACTATTGGAAAAGTGGTTATCATGGCGACGAAAATCACCGACCACGTTGTTACCCCAAACAAGATAAAAGCTAAAAAAGCCCAGATTGTCGCTGGGATTGTTAAAACAAAGCCCACAAAGGATCCCAGCAAGGCTTCAACCGTCTTAAACCTCCCCATAGCCATTCCAAGAAACAAGCCAATTAAAACTGAAAGCGCAAAGGCAGATCCTATGCGATAAAGAGTGGTAAAGAAGTGAGTTCCAATTTTTTCAATTTCAAGCATATAACTCAAAATAGTGTGAGGTGGTGGCACCACTGGGTTCAAAAAAGAAAGTAGGTACCATACTGCCACCACGATGGCCAGCCCGATTAACAACCTCTTAAAAATTTCTGTACCTTTAAGCTTTGGAGGCATCGGCAAGCATCCTCGTGGCCTTTTTTAAGACCGAGAAAAATGCTTCTGAAGTTTTGTTGCGGGGACGTCTGAGATTGACCTTAATTTCACCGAAGTTTCTCCCCGGCGCTCCTGTCATTACGATTATTCTGTCGCCCAAACAAACGGCCTCGCTTATATCATGCGTTATGAAGATAATGGTCTTCTTGGTTTCCCGCCATATCCTTTCGAGTTCAATTCTCAGATGTTCTGCGGTTATCTCGTCCAAACTACTAAATGGTTCATCCATAAGAAGCAAATCGGGATCTATTGCCAACGCCCTAGCTATTGAAATACGTTGTCTCATACCACCGGATAGCTCCAAAGGATACTTATGTTTGGCGCCCTTCAAACGCACCAAATCCAATACCTTTTCAATTCTCTTCCTTTTTTCTTCAGGGTCGGTATAAAACTGTTCCACAGCCAGCTCAATATTTTTTTCTGCCGTGTACCAAGGGAGTAACCGGTCCTCTTGAAACACGGCCGCTATTTTTGGTTTTTTAAGTCCGCCCTCAAATTTTATTGACCCCCCGTCGATACTTTTTATCCCCGATATACACCCTAATAATGTGGACTTACCACATCCGGATTGTCCTATAACACAAACCAGCTCGCCTTTTTTTATCTCTAAGGAAAAATTGGATAACGCTGTAACATTACCGTATTTCTTCGTTAAATTTTTCACTTCGAGATAGTACATACTAATATGCTATTTTTTTCCGTTTAAGGTTTTCCTTCAAATTTTTGACCTGACAGGGCCAATTATCTTCGGGGCTGGACTGAGGAGGGGGGTCAGGAGTGAAGCGAATTGAAGTGTCCAGACTGTGGTTCGGAGCGGGTGAAGAAGGCGGGCAAGTACAAAGGCAAGTACAGAACCAGCCAGGGATACCGGTGCAAGGACTGCAATCGGTATTTCGTCGAGCGCGACGGCTTCGAGGGCAAGCACTACCCTAAGGAAGTGATCGTGCAGGCACTGCACCTGTACGTGGAGGGGCTGTCGCTCAGCAAGATCAGGGACTTCCTCTGGCAGCACTTCGGGTATCGGCCAAGCGACCACGCGATGCTCAGCTGGGTGAAGGAGTACTCGGAGCTCATCGAGCGGTTCGAGCGCAAGCAGAAGCCTGAGATCAAGGGGCGCATGCACGTGGATGAGGTCTTCGTCGAGGTCCGCGGGCGCAGGCACTGCGTCATACACACGGTCGACTCCCGGACGGGCTACTGCCCGGAGGCCGTGCTGTCGGAGAGGAGGGACCTTGAAGCCTACGACGGGTTCTTCGCGCGCCTGAAAAAGCGCCTCGGGGGCCAGATACGCGGGGTTTTCGAGCGCGAGCGCGAAAAGCCGCCCAAGGAACGAAGGCTCGTGACCTTCGTCAGCGACAAGTGGGGCGCGATCAAGTGCGCCTTCAACCGATATTTCTACCGGATAGCAAGGCTCGTGCACGGCGTGCCGATTGCGTGCAAACAGTTCGGCCTTCGGTTCAACAACAACCCGATCGAGCGCCGAAACGGAGACCTCAAGCAGCGGTACAAGGTCATGCGCAGCTTCAAGAGCTTCCGCTCGGCCCAAGCTTTCGTCCGCCTTTACCGGGCGATAGTGAACTTCGTGCGCCACGGAAACAGGGAAACTCCAGCCCACCGGGCCGGCGTTTGGCCGGGGCTGGGCAGGGACAGGCTCGCGGACTTGATCTCCATCGCCGCACGGTAAGCGCCAGCGATAGCACAGAGCTGCCCGCCAGCCCTAGCTGTGAGTATCTCACGAGGCTTGTCCTACCCCTCAGACGAGTTTTTGGGGTACAGAAATCGGGGGTCTACTTCTCACGACGGTCGTGAGGTGAGGGGCTCTTTCAACGTGAAAATCTCGGCGAAGTCAAAATTTCGAAGGAGATCCGCCTGACCCTTTTCCATTTTAATCC